>JAGRMK010000053.1 GCA_020441345.1 Paracoccaceae bacterium | reverse complement strand
AGATCGTGTCGAAGGCCAGCGAGGATTTTCCCGACCCGCTGAGCCCGGTGATCACAACCAGTTGATCGCGCGGGATATCCACGTCGATGCCCTTCAGATTGTGTTCGCGCGCACCGCGGATCTCGATGAACTTCTGCTCGGCCATGTCACTCACCCGGCGCCCCGCGCGCCACAAATCCGCAACATAGACCGCACGATCCGAGTCTCCAACCAGAAAACCGGAACAAAGAGAAAACACGTCAATTGAGCCGGTGTTTTTGCGCTCAGCCCTCGTCGGACCGCCAGACGTATCGCGTCACCGGCCACCAGCCCGAGCCATGCCGGATGCTGAAGGTCAATTGCGCCGATTGATCGCTGGTAACACGAAGCCGAACCGAAGAGGTCCGGCTGGCGACCTGGCATTCGTGGGTCGCGCTCTGTCCGGCGCGCGGAACGCCGACCTCGAGTTGCAGCGGCTCCGCGTCATCGACCCGCTCAAGCCCGCTGCCGAGGCTTAACTGCACCGAGCGGCATTGCCCTCGCGCAGAATTGCACGTGCCGTTGACGCTGCCAGTCATCGAAACCGTGAACTCTTGTCCAGCTTCCAGGACCGCTGGCACGCCGCCGATGGAATAACGATACTGAACCCGGCATGCGCCAACAGAATCCCACAAATAGCGGACGCTGCCTTCGCCGGGTTGAATGACGATGTGACGCCGTTCCGCGAAGGGCCAGGTGTCCGACGTGTCGCCAACGTCGGGCGTCAAGAGCGACAGTGTCCTGCCCTGACGGGTGGCCACACGCTCGGCGCGGGCTTGCGCCCTCAGGATGTCGACGCATTCGGAAAGCCGGGCGCGGTCGGCCTCTTGCTCGGCCAGCCGGGCTCGCATTGCCTGCCGATAGGAGAAACAGAGATTCAGCACATCGCGCAGGGCTTCTTCCAATGCGTCGTCGTCGTCGCGGGTCGCGGCGCCGACGATCCGTATCGCAATCATCTCTTCAAGCGACATCGTTACCAGATCAAGCTCGGGTTCGTCGTCGAAATCGTCGCGTTCGTCATCGGCAGATCTCCCGGTTTCCTCTGGAAAGACCTCCATATCCGGGATCAGGATCTGCCCCTGCTCCAACGACGACCGGAACAGCCCGATTTGTTCCGAGATCGCTGCAGAACGCTGGCTGGCCTGCTCTATCCGGGTGTCAAGCTCTCCCTCGATCCCTGCGGCGCAGGGGTCTCGGCCGTCCTTCTGCGCCGCCGCCGAAGCTGGAAGCAGGACTACGCACGCCATGATGACCAAGGCAAAAACTGTCTTCGCTAGCCCGTTTGGCATCTGTTCCCCCCCCCTGTTCTGATGTGCACGGCATGATTTTATCCCGCGGCGGCACGGTCGTTGGTGACACGAGTCAATTCGGGAAAACCGGGGTCGCCATGCGGCTTCATTCACATTCTTTATCTTGAATGTTTGGCGCAGCCTGCTATATAGCCCCTGACGCCGCCGACAACGACACGCGGCAAGGAAACGGAGACCTTGATGTTCAATCTGTTCGGATCGCTGATGAATTCTGGCCCGCGGCTGGACCCGGCCGAGGTGGTGCGCCAGGTCACGGCCGGCGATGCGCTGCTGGTGGATGTGCGCGAAGAGGACGAGGTGCGCTTTGGCGGCAAGGCCAAGGGGTCGCTCAACCTGCCGCTCAGCCGGTTGCACATGTCCGCCGACCCCAAATCGGGCCATTTCGACAAGCGCCTGGCGCAGGCGAAAAAGGCCGGAAAGCCGATCTATCTTTATTGCGCGTCGGGCGCCCGGTCGAGCCGCGCCGCGGGGCTGATGCGCACCCACGGCTTCGAAGACGTGCATAACCTCGGCAATCTGAGTGCCTGGCATTCCGGCGGAGGTGCCGTCCTGCGCTGAGCGCGTCACCCTGCCCCTTTCGGTGTTTCATCGGACTGTCCCCCGATGCTCCTGACCGCCGCGCCCGCCCTGGGTGCGGCGGTTTCCGTTTGCCCCTTGTCCTCGTGCCGTTTTTCCCGCACGAGCGCGCATCCCGGCCTGCCCCCGCGCACCGTCACCGCACGCCTCTTGTGATTTTGACCGTCAAACCGACGCTTTTCGCCGCGTCCCGCCCCTGCGTTTCAGTATCTTTTCATGCTAGACCGGGTCGCAGAACGACGACCGACCAAAGGAAAACCGATGCTGAAAGTTCTTGCCTCGACATGGGCCCTGCTGCTGGGAATGCTGCTGCTGATGCTGGGCAACGGCATGCAGGGCACCCTGCTGGGCATCCGCGGCGCGATCGAGGATTTCTCGACGACGCAGATGTCCATCGTCATGTCGTGCTATTTCGTCGGCTTCCTGTTCGGCTCGCGGATGGCCCCCGAGATGATCCGCCGCGTCGGCCATGTGCGGGTATTCGCGGCGCTGGGGTCGATGATTTCCGCCGTGCTGATCCTTTACGCCGCAGCGCCGCATTGGGTGGCCTGGGCGGTGATGCGGGTGGTGATCGGGTTTTCGTTTTCGGGCGTCTATATCACCGCCGAAAGCTGGCTGAACAACGCCTCGACCAATGAAAACCGGGGACAGGCGCTGTCGCTTTACCTGATCGTGCAGATGATCGGCATCATCGCCGCACAGGCGCTTTTGAACCTGGCCGATCCATCGGGCTATATCCTGTTCGTCATTCCTTCGGTGCTGGTCTCGCTGGCCTTCACGCCGATCCTCTTGTCGATCAGCCCGGCACCGGCCTTTGACACCACACGCCGCCTGAGCTTCGTGGCGCTCTACAACATTTCCCCCCTGGGCTGCGTGGGGATGTTCCTGCTGGGCGGGATCTTTTCGGCGCAGTTCGGCATGGCCTCGGTCTGGGCAACGCAGGCCGGGCTGAACGTGCGCGACCTGTCGATCTTCGTGGCGGGCATCTATACCGGGGGTCTTGTCCTGCAATATCCGATCGGCTGGCTCTCGGACCGCATGGACCGGCGGCAACTGATCCTGGTGCTGGCCGTGATGGGCACCGTGGTGCTGATGGTGCCGGTGATGTTCGACGTGCCGTTTCTGCTGCTGGTGGGGATCGGCGCCCTGGGGGGTGGCATCTCGAACCCGCTGTATTCGCTGCTGCTGGCCTATGTGAACGACTACCTTGAACAATCGGACATGGCGGCGGCCTCGGCGGGATTGCTGTTCATCAACGGGCTGGGCGCGATTTCCGGGCCGATCATCACCGGCTGGATGATGGGCGTCGTGGGGCCATCTGGCTTCTTCCTGTTCATGGCGCTGATCTTTGGCGTGCTGGCCGCCTACAGCCTGTGGCGGATGACGCAGCGCCGCGCCACGCCGGATGCGCAAAGCGGCTATACCGCGCTGTCGCCGACTTCGTCGGCGATCACCGTCGAGGCCGCGATGGAGCACACCGACGACGACCACCACCATCACCAGAGTTGAGGCGGCACCAACCGTCAGGGTGGCTTGACCGACGGCTCCGGGCAACGCAGGGTGGCGAAAAGGAGCCCGCCATGCCATTGCCCGCCCGAGCCGACGAGATCCTGCGATACTGGACCGATCTGGGCCCCGAGGGGTGGTATGCGGGGGGTGAGGCGCTGGATGCCGAGATCCGCGGCCGGTTTCTTGACACCTGGACCGAAGCCGCGCGCGGTGCCCATCTGGGCTGGCAATCCTGCCCCGAAGGGATGCTGGCCTATCTGGTGCTGACTGACCAGTTTCCGCGCAACATGTTCCGGGGCGAGGCCCGCGCCTTTGCCACCGACGCCCGCGCCCGCGCCGTTGCCTCGCGCGCCTGGCAGCACAAGATCGATCTGGAGATCGACGAACCCCTGCGGCAATTCTTCTACATGCCGTTCATGCATGCCGAAAGCCTGTTCGATCAGGACCGTTGCGTCTGCCTGATGGTCGCGCGCTTGTCGGGCGGCCCGGCGTCTGCGCTGCATGCCCGCGCCCACCGCGAAATCATCCGCCGCTTTCGCCGCTTTCCCTACCGAAACGCGGCTCTGGGCCGCGAGACCACGCCGGCCGAAGCCGAATTCCTGGCCGCGGGCGGTTATGCCGATATCCTGCGCACGCTACAAACCTGAGCCTTGTGTCTGGCGCAGGGCGGCCATTCGCCGAACGGGGGCGGGAACGGATCGCTGCGATTGCACGCCGAATAAAAATAGTTTAATGCTCAACTAGTTTTCAATCGGGAGGGTCAGATGGCCGATCAGAGCTTTGATGTCGTTGTTGTCGGGGCGGGTCCCGGCGGCTATGTGGCCGCGATCCGGGCCGCGCAACTGGGCAAGAAGGTCGCCATCGTCGAGCGCGAGAACCTGGGTGGCATCTGTTTGAACTGGGGCTGCATTCCGACCAAGGCCCTGCTGCGCTCGGCCGAGGTGCTGCATCTGATGCATCGCGCCGGCGATTTCGGCCTGAAAGCCGACAGCATCGGCTATGATCTGGCCGCGGTAGTCAAACGCTCACGCGGGGTTGCCAAACAGCTCAGCTCGGGCATCGGCCATCTGATGAAGAAGAACAAGATCACCGTGGTGATGGGCGTGGCCAGCCTGCCCGCCAAGGGCACGGTTTCGGTCAAGACCGACAAGGGCACCGAGACCCTGAAAGCTCCGGCGATCATTCTGGCAACCGGGGCCCGCGCCCGCGAACTTCCGGGGTTGGAGGCCGACGGCGATCTGGTATGGACCTATCGTCACGCGCTGGACCCAAAGCGCATGCCCAAGAACCTGCTGGTGATCGGGTCGGGTGCCATCGGCATCGAGTTTGCCAGCTTCTTCAATACGCTGGGCGCGAAAACGACGGTTGTCGAGGTGATGGACCGCGTGCTTCCCGTCGAGGACGCCGAGATATCGGCCCATGCGAAAAAGCAGTTCGTGAAGCAAGGCATGGTGATCCGCGAAAAGACAACGGTCAAGAAACTGGACCGCGGCAACGGCAAGGTCACGGCGCATCTTGAGGCGGGCGGCAAGACCGAAACCGCCGAGTTCGACACGGTGATTTCCGCGGTCGGCATCGTCGGCAACGTCGAGGATCTGGGGCTCGAGGCGCTGGGCGTGAAGATCGACCGC
>JAGRMK010000535.1 GCA_020441345.1 Paracoccaceae bacterium | reverse complement strand
GCGCGGCTGAGCTTGCGTGCGACCCAGATCGCAAAGCCGAAATATGCGGCTGTGGAAAACCCCGGCACGATTTCGCGGGCATAGGATTTCGCCTTGGCGAAGGCCACCGAACGCGGCACCCCCTCGGCGCGGGCGTATTCGGCGACGGCCTCCATCACCTGCGGGTCATAGATCAGGCGAATCACGTTGTCCTGCCGGCGCATCAGCTTGAACGGCTGGATCGGCCGGTCCAGCCGCTTGTTCAACTGCTCGACCGCGCGCTCCATCCGGCGACGAAAGAACCAGCGCACCGAGGGGAACAGGAAATGCGAGGCAAAAGTCACCGCCGCGAACAGCAGGATCAGAATCAACAGCCAGAGAGGAACGGCGACAGTGTCGAACATCAGGCCAGAGTGGCAGGAACGCGGGGCGGGGTAAATGCCGCATCGCGCAACAAGCCAGACGCACGGTCATCGCGGATGCCGCACGGGCACACCCACGAGACCGCGCGTCCTCAGGCCGTCGCAGAGCTTACATTCCCGGCGCGGCGGCGAACCCGGTCAGCCCGCCCATGCTCAGCGCCTGCATCAGGGTCGCGGCGCCCGACTCAAGGTCGATGGCATAGAGACCGGCGGTTTCGGCGCCGTCCCGTTGCAAGATCGCATAGGCCTGATTGCTGCCTTCCTCGACCGAGACGATATCGAACCCGCCAAGGGCCACCAGGTCGACCGCCATGCCGTCAATCGTGATCGCGCCGACCGTGGTCAGCGTCCCGGCATTGTTGGCAAGCGTTACCAGCGCATCGGTGCCGGCATCCAATGCGAATTGCGCGGTGCTGCCTGCCGTCATGCCAGTGATCGCGTTGGTATAGGCGTTGGCAAAGACCATCGGCGCGGACCCCGCGTTCGCATCACCCTCGGCATAGGCAAGCCCGGTGAACCGGCGCAGCGAGCCCGCGCGCTCGTCATTCTCGCCGAAACCATCGGGAAAATAGACCAGATTGTCGCCCGCCGTGCTGACCGCGCGCACCGCGTCGATGGCATTGTTGAAATCGAGCCCGACCATCGCCCCGTCGGCGATCGTCGCATCGCCCACGACCATTGCGCCCAGATCGGTGATCGCGCCGGACGATGGGTCGATCTCGACGATACGACCATCGCCCAGGCCAAGCAGCGTGCCGGTGACCGGGCGCCAGGCAATCGCGCTGAGAGGTGCGGACAGGGCGTGGGTTTCCACCCTGTCCGCGTCGTCGATCGAGGCCATGACGACCAGCGTCGTGCCCCCATCGGCCAGTGCATAACCGGTGATTGTCGGGGAGGCGCCGTGACCGGCGGCCAGGGCGGGGGTGGCAGCAAGGGCGCAGAGCGCCGCCATCGGCAAGTGCGAGCGGATCATGAAGGGTCTCCGTTTTGAAACGTTGCGTTTGGTGTCGCCAGACTTGGAAGCCTTGGCTCACTCAAAGAGAACGGAAGGTTCGGACGAAAAGTTTCAGGGGCGCGGCAGATTTTTTCCCCGGCGCCAGACGCCGCGTTGCAGCACTTCCTTGCTTGACACGATCTTGCGCATCCATCATCCCTTCGGGTAAGAATGTTGCGCTGCACCTGCATTGATCGGAGATCCGCCATGACCCTGCCCGCCAAAGACAAGCCGTGGCTGTTTCGCACCTACGCCGGGCATTCGACCGCCAAGGCAAGCAACGAACTCTACCGGATGAACCTTTCCAAGGGTCAGACCGGCCTCAGCGT
>JAGRMK010000534.1 GCA_020441345.1 Paracoccaceae bacterium | reverse complement strand
CTTCGCGATGGCAACGATGCTGATCTACTGGGTTTTCGCCGAAACCATGGTCGGCCTGTTCATCAAGCCCGACGACCCCGAGCGACCGCTGATCGTGCCGCTGGGCGTCACATTGTTGATGGTCGCGGCCCTGTTCCAGCTTGCCGACGCCGGACAGGCAATGGCGATGGGCTTTCTGCGCGGCATCCATGACACGCAGCAACCGATGGTCATCGCTGCCGTGTCCTATTGGCTGGTCGGCCTGCCCGCAGGCTATGGGCTGGGGTTCATCGCCGGGTTCGGGGGGGTCGGCATCTGGCTGGGCCTCGTGTTCGGCCTGACCGCCGCCGCCGTTGCGCTACACATCCGATTCTGGCGCGCGGTGCGCATGCCGCGCTGATCCGGCCTCAGCGAATCGCGGCGGCGGCCCGCCGGGCAATGCCGTCGATGTCGGAACGCCCCACGCCGATATCGGCCAGATCGCGGTCTGAAAGCCCCGCAAGCTCATCGTGAACGCGCCGGTATTCGGCGTGACGGCGGGCGTTCTGGCCCAGACGCTCTGCCCAATGGTGAAGTGCTGCAACAAGGGTATGGCCCGGGCGCCGGGCGAATTCGGTAGCGGTCATGTCATGAAATCCTGGTCTTGAACGATCGGGCGAAGTTGCCCCGTTTCAGACCCTGACATAAGCAAATGCTGCACTTGCACAATGATCCGCCCCCGCATTGCCGCCATGCGCCCGGCGCAGGGCAACCTTCAGTCGCGTGACAACTCGTGCTGATATCGCAGGCGCGCGATTTCCTCGTGCTTGTCAGCCTTGCGCAGATCGTCCAGCACCGTCTCGACATAGGTCATATGTGCCTCGGCGGCAGCGCGCGCCTGCACCGCGTCGCGCTCTTGAATTGCGACGTTGATGGCGCGGTGCTGCTCCAGCAAGGTGTCGCGCGTGGTGCGCTGGCGGAACATCTGCTGACGGTTATAAAACACGCCCGCCTTGAGCAGGTCGAACATCGCCCGCATCGTGTGCAGCATGATGATGTTGTGGCTGGCTTCGATGATCGCCAGGTGGAACTCGGCATCCAGCGCCGCCTCATCGGCCGGGTTCTTCTTTGAATGCGCTGCTTCCATCTTGCGGAACACCGTGTCGATCACCTTCAGATCGGTGTCAGACCCAAAGCGGGCGGCGCGTTCGGCAGCCATACCCTCCAGGTCGCGGCGAAAGCTGACATAATCGAATACCGCTTCGTCATGGCTGGCAAACAGGTCGATGAGCGCCTTGGAAAAGGTCGATTCCAGCATGTCGACCACGAACACGCCCGATCCGGCCCGCGACACCAGCAAGCCGCGCTCTTGCAAATCGGCGATTGCTTCACGCAGCGACGGACGCGAGACGCCCATCCGTTCGGCCAGTTCACGCTCTGATGGCAGGCGCTCGCCGGGGCGCAGCAGACCGCGCAGGATCAAGAGCTCGATCTGCCGCACGACGCCCTGCGCCAGCTTTTCCTGATGAACCGGTTGGAATGGCATGACGACCCCCTGATTGGTCAAAAGATATGACCGCACGGGGTTCAGGGCAACCACCCTCTTGCCTGCAAAAAAGAACCGGGCCAAGGGCCCGGTCCGGTCTTGTATCCAGTGATGCGCTCTGGATCAGGCGTTGGGCCGAATGGTGATCTCGACGCGCCGGTTCTGCGCCCGCCCGACAGCGGTGTCGTTCGAGGCAACCGGCTGCGTCTGGCCGGCGCCGCGCGCCTGCACCCGGCGGGCGGGCACACCCGACGAGATCAGCACGCTCGCCACCGAATCGGCGCGGCGCTCGGACAGACGCTGATTGTACCCCGACGCGCCGGTGCTGTCGGTATGACCGGTCACCAGAACGATCGAATCCGGGTAGCGTTGCAGGTTCCCCGCGATTACCGCCAGATCCGACCGCAGGTCGCCGCGCAGATCGGCGCTGTCGGTCTCGAACAGGATATCTTGAGGCATCGTCACGATGATCTCGCTGCCGGTATTCACCACATCGACATTCGGCCCCAGCGAGCCACGAAGCTCGGCGGCCTGACGGTCCAGGATCGCGCCGACCCCTGTTCCGACCAGGGCACCGACCCCGGCCCCCAGCAACGTCGCGCCGGCCCGGTCACTCGCGTTCGAGCCGGCGCCAATCAAGCCGCCGGCAATCGCACCGGCCAAGGCACCGGTGCGCGTGCGATCGTACTCGCCCGATGGTGTGGTGCAGGCCGCGACGACCGATAGGGCGGCAACGGCGGCAAAGGCCTTTGGTGCAAACATTCACGCGTCTCCTCATGGACAATCTTGGATGCCACCTTATCCAATTCCCGCACCCCCCGACAGGGTGCACCCGGCGGCGGCCCGCTCACGTTCGATTGATCGGCGGTTCTTTACCGATCACGCGACGTCGGCGCGCACTGCTTCCCAGGCCAGCATCGCGCGCTTGACCGGCAGGCCCCAG
>JAGRMK010000533.1 GCA_020441345.1 Paracoccaceae bacterium | reverse complement strand
CGACAACAACCTGGTGCATTACGTGCCGATCGACCTGCCCGGCCCGCGCTGGCCGCATGATCTGGGCATGACCGAAAATTACTCGGTGCTGCATGACCTGCCGATGTTCTTTGACCCTGAATCGCTGAAAAAAGGCGGCCACCGGCTGCGGTTCTGGAAAGACATCCCGGCCCGCTTTGGCGTGATCCCGCGCTTTGGCTCCAATGAGGATGTCAAATGGTTCGAGGCCAAGCCATGCTACATCCTGCACCTGTCCAACTGCTACGAAGACGGCGACTGGGTTGTGCAGGAAGGCTGCATCATGCCCAACCCCGTACCGGATCTCAGTGACCTGCCGAAGGAGGGATATGACCGTCTGTGCCGCATGTTGGACATGCACACCCAGGGCACGCACATGCACCGCTGGAAGTTCAACATGAAGACCGGCGAATGCAAAGAGGAAACGCTGGACGATCAGATCACCGAATTCCCGATGGTCAATGGCATGTATAACGGGCGCAAGACGCGCTACAGCTATAATGCCATCCCGATCAAGGGCGAGTGGCTGCTGGACGGCCTGAAGAAATACGACTTCCAGACCGGCAACACCCAGAGCTTCCAGATGCCCAAGGGCGAGTTCGTCTCTGAGGCACCGTTCGCGCCGCGCATCGGCTCCAAGTCCGAGGATGACGGCTATATCGTGACCTTCGTGACCAACCAGAACACCGGCAAGGGCGAATGCGTGCTGTTCGATGCGCAGAACATCGACAAGGGGCCGATCTGCCGGATCATCATGCCCTACCACATCCCCACCGGCGCGCATGCGTTCTGGGCGGGCTCGCATCTGCTCTATGAAAACGGTGTCAGCCTGGCCGACTGAGCCTGAAAGCACCCTGCCCGCGCCTGTCTGAGGGGCGCGGGCAGCCCTCCTTGGCATCCTGCGTTCCAGATCGGTGACAGCATGACCGCTCCCAGCCCGATCGCCGCGCGCAACCCGCGCACCGGCGTGGCCGACTACCGTTTTATCCCCAACACCCCCGCCGATGTGGCCGCGCTGGCCGCTGACCTGCGTGCCGCGCAACCGGCGTGGCAAGTGGCGGGCCTGCGCCATCGGATTACAGTGCTGGAGGGGCTGCGCGACGCGATGGCCCGCCACGCCGACGCGCTGCGGGATGCAGTGGAAACCGACACCGGGCGCGTCTTTGAAACGACGATTGAACAAGGCGTCGCCGGCGTCTGGGTTGACCGTTGGTCTCGCGTCGCACTGGAAACGCTGGAGCCGCAGATCACCGACACCGAAACGCCGGGTCTGGTGTCAAAGGCCGGGTTTTCGCCCTACCCCGTGGTCGGTATCATCAGCCCGTGGAATTTCCCGCTGGCGCTGTCGCTGATGGACGCGATCCCGGCCCTGCTGGCCGGGTGCGCGGTGATGATCAAGCCGTCCGAGGTGACGCCGCGCTTCATCGACGTGATGGACCGCGTGCTGGATGACCTGCCCGATCTGCGCCCGGTGCTGCGCTATCTGCGCGGCGCGGGGGATGTGGGCGCGGCGGTGGTGGAACACAGCGATCTGGTCTGCTTCACCGGCTCCACCGCCACGGGCCGCAAGGTCGCCGCGCAAGCGGGCGCGCGGTTCATTCCCTGCTTTACCGAACTGGGCGGCAAAGACCCCGCCGTCATCCTGCCCGGCGCCGATCTGGCGCGCGCCGCCAAGGCGCTGGCCAACGGCGCGACGCTGGGATCTGGCCAGCAATGCTATTCGATCGAACGCATCTACATCCCCCGCGCCGATGAGCCCGCGTTTCTGAAGCTGCTGCTGGCCGAGGTCAGCAAGCTGCATCTCAGCTATCCCGACCCGAAAACCGGCGATATTGGCCCCCTCACCTTTGCCCCGCAGGCCGAGGTCATCACCCGCCATCTGGCCGATGCCGTGGCCAAAGGCGCCATGGTGCATTGTGGCGGCGCGATCGAACACCACGGCGGCGGGCTGTGGTGCCCGGCGACGGTGCTGTCGGGCGTCACCCACGACATGCAGATCATGACCGAGGAAACCTTTGGCCCGATCCTGCCGGTGATGGCCTATGACAGCGTGGATCAGGCCGTGGCACTCGCCAATGACAGCAGCTATGGCCTGAGCGCCGCGGTTTTCGGCCCCGAAGACGACGCCATCGCCATTGCCGAACGCCTCTGGGCGGGCGGTGTGTCGATCAATGACGCGGGCATTGCGCCGATGTTGATGGGCGATCGTCTGGTGGCTGAAAAAACCGCGTTCCGGGGGTCGGGTCTGGGCGGGTCACGGCTGGGGCGCGATGCGTTGAAACGCTTTGTGCGCAAACAAGCCATCATCGTGAACCGCAATTCGGGCGCGTCCCCGTGGTGGTATGAAACCCTTAGGGCAGAGGATTGAACATGGATTTCACCGGTCAGACAGTTCTGGTCACCGGCAGTGCCTCGGGGATCGGGCGCGCCATCGCGCTGCGCTTTGCCAAGGCGGGCGCAACCCTGGTGCTGCACGGCATGAACGAACAGGCGAAAACCGCCGATCTGGCCGCTGAATTGCAGGCGCAGGGCGTGATCACGCTGGAAACCGACGGCGACCTGACCGACCCGGCGGTGCCCGCAGCGATCGCCGCGCAGGTTGCCGACCGCTTTGGCAAGCTGGATGTGCTGGTCAACTGCGCCGGGGCCTCGCCGTTGAAATCCAGCCTGGAAGCCATGCCGCTGGAAAACTGGAACCGAGTCATCGCGATCAACGTCACCACGCAAATGCTGATGAGCCAGGCCGCGCTGCCCTTGTTGCGCAAGGGGGCGGGCAAGGCGGTGGTGAACATCAGTTCTTCCGTCACCCGCGTCGGCGGCGTGCCCGGCGGCATCGCCTATACCGCCGCCAAGGGCGCGGTTGACAGCTTTACCCGCGCGCTGGCCCGTGAATGGGCGCCCGAGGGTATCCGCGTGAACGCGGTGGCGCCGGGGCTGGTGGAATCGGATTTTCACCCGTTTTCCGCCAAGGACCATTATGGCTCGGTCACGGCCTTCACCCCGCTGGGCCGCATCGGCGAACCCGAGGACCTGGCCGGGCCGGTGGTGTTCATGGCCTCGGCCGAGGCTGCCTGGATCACCGGCGAGGTGCTGGAAGTGACCGGCGGGTTGCGGCTGTCGTTCTGACCGGCGGCAAGGGCGCAAAGCCGGACGATCTGCTATCAGACATGAACCTTGGCAAAATCCACGACATTCGGCATTTATCGGCCATCATGGCCATCGATACCCGGGAATGCGCTGTATTCCGGCGCTTGCTCACCGAAATCCCTTCGAGAAGGCGCAAGAATGCTCTTGGTAATTGGTTTCTTTAGTGTATTAATATGGCGACAATCTTGGGGGAGTCTCCGCACGTGAACACGCAACGATCCAGTGATGCTCCTGCCGGTGCCGAGGCCCGCACTCTGCCGGACCTGCTGCTGCGCAACTGCCGGGATTTCGCGGATAGCGTCTGTCTGGTCGATCCGCCCAACCGCGCCCGCGTCGCCCAGGGCGATGCGCAGCGCCTGACCTGGGCGCAACTGGGTCAGCGCGTGGACCGCATGGCGCTGGTGCTGGTCGATCAGGGCATAAAGAAGGGCGAGATCGTGCTGCTGGCGGCGCCGACCTTGCATGAAACGCTGGTCGTGCAACTGGCCTGCCTGCGGCTGGGCATCATCGTGGCGTCCTTTCCCGTACAATACCGCGAGGCGGAGGTCGGCGGCTATGTCAGACGCCTGTCGCCGCGGGCGATGATCGGCCATGCGCGGCTGGGCAAGCACGCCAATGCGGCGATGCTGCTAGACATCGCGCGCGGCCACGACGCGCCGCTGCCGGTGCTGTCCTTCGGCATCAGCGACCTGCCGCAGGGGGTGATCGCGCTGGAGCCTGACGCGGCCCGCGCGCTGGACGCGCACGAAGCGCGCCGCCTGAGGGATGCCTATGCCCGCGCCGACATCCAGCCCGACGATGTGGCGTTCATCGTCTTTACGTCGGGCACCTCGGCGGCGCCAAAGGCGGTGCCGCGCACCCAGGCCGTGCTGTTTCATATGCGTCGCTTCCTGCATGACACAGCGGATTTCCCGCAGGGCGGCTGTTTCCTGTCGCCGCGGATGCTGAACACCATCGGCGCGCTGGCGAATGGCATTTCGTCCTGGCTGTTTTCGGCCGCGCGGATGGTCCTGCATCACCCGTTCGACATCGAGGTGTTTCTGGAGCAGATCGCCACCGAACGGCCCGAAGTCACCTCCTGCCCGCCGGCGATCCTGACGCTGATGCTGGAGCGGATCGACCAGGGCGGCGGTGGCGTCGACCTGTCCAGCCTGCACCATATCACCACCGGCTCGGCCCAGTTGAACCCGCGCCTGATCACCGAGTTTCGCGATCGCTTCGGCATTGATCTGATCAATGTCTACGGCTCCAGCGAAGGCGCGATGCTGGTGGCCTCTGTGGCCGACGTGCCCGACGCCGCCGACCGCGCGCATTATTTCCCGCGCCTGAACGACGGGCCGCGCCCCTCGAAACTGCCGATCCTGGCGCAATACACCACGCGGCTGGTGGACCCGGCGACGGATCAGCCGATCACCGAACCCGGCATGATCGGTGAATTGCGCCTGAAGGGCGGTCCGATCCTGGAGCGCTATTGGGACGACCCCGAAGGCACCGCAGCCGCGTTTGACGCAGAGGGCTGGTTTCGGACCGGGGATCTGTTTTCCCTGGCGGGCGAAGCGTCGGAATACCTGCAATTCACCGGCCGCCTGAAACATATCATCGTGCGCGGCGGGCTGAACATTTCCGCCGAGGAAATCCAGGTTCTTGCCCAGACGCATCCCGCGGTTGCCGATGCCGTGGCGGTGGCCGTTCCGGATGCGACGATGGGTGAAAAGGTGGGGCTGGCCGTGACGCTGCGCGGCGGTGCCTCGCTCACCCTGCCCGAGTTGTGCGCGCACCTGACCGACACCGCCAGGATCGCCGTCTTCAAGCTGCCAGAATATTTCTGCGTGCTGGACGAACTGCCCGTTCTGCCCAGCGGCAAGACCGACCAGAACGCCGTGCGGGCCCTGTTTCGCGCGCCCCCGAAACATTGACTTAGGAAGGCCTCCATGACCCGATCCCTGCCCGATTACAGTGTCACCGGTGACGGCCCCGTCACGCTTTTTCTGCTGCATGGCGCGTTTGGCGCCAAGGAATACTGGCGCAACCAGCTGCGCGCCTTCAGCAATGCCGGCTTGCGCATTGTTGCCTGGGACGCGCCGGGTTATGGCATGAGCCCGTTGCCCGACGATTTCTCGGTGGAAAGTGCCGCCGCCGCGCTGACCCGGCTGATCGCGCGCGAGGGCACGGACACGAACATCGTGCTGGGGCATTCCATGGGTGGCATGGTGGCGATACGCACCTATGGCCTGGTGCCCGACAAGATCGACGGGTTGATCCTGTCTGCGACCAGCGCCGCATTTGGCCGCTCGGATGGCGATTGGCAGAAGGAATTCGTGCGCGCCCGGGTGGCGCCGCTGGACGAAGGGCGCACATTGGGCGAATTTGCTCCCGGCATGCTGCGCGCCATGTTCGCGCCGGGCGTCCAGAACGACGCCACCGATCTGGTGATCCGCGTGGTATCGCAAATGAAGCCCGAAACCTTCCGCGCCGCGATCGAGGCCGTGACCCGGTTTGACGCCCGCGAGGTTCTGCCCAGGATGACCGTCCCGGTCCTGTGCCTGGCCGGGGGGCATGACCTGTCGGCGGCGCCACCCAAAGTGATGGAGAAGATGGCCAGCAAGATCGCCGGCGGGGAGTTTCAGTGCATGGAACATGTTGGCCATTTCGGCTGGGCCGAAGACCCCGACGAGTATAACCGGCGCGTCCTGGCCTTCTTGCGTCGGCGGATTCCCGCGGTGGCCAAGGTGTTCAAGGAGGCACGGGTTGACGCCTGATCTCGCCTTACCACCGGCCCCCGCACGGCTGCGCTACCAGACGCGCGAAACGCTGCGCTTCGGGGATCAGGATATCCAGGGCCATGTCAACAACGCGGTCTATTCGACGCTGTTCGAATGTAACCGGGTCGCGTTCCAGACCAGCGGAAACTGTCTGAGCGTCGGGTCCGGGCAACTGGTTGTGCTGGCGTCGATCACCATTGACTACCGGCGCGAGTTGCTGTGGCCGGGCACCGTGGAGATCCGGCTTGGCGTGTCGCGGATCGGACGCAGCAGTTTCGGCTTTGCGCAAGAGATGTGGCTGGGCGAGACACTGGTCGCGAACGCGCGCTCGACACAGGTGCTGATCGACCGCACGACACGGACGCCCACACCCCTGTCACCCGCGCAATGCGACCAGCTGGCCCGGTGGCTGTTCGCCTGAACAATACAATAAATGGACTTAATGCTGGCGGAATCAGGCCGGTTTTCCGCGCCGCTGATGGGTCGGTAATTGCCGGTATCGTCTATTATATTGGGAATA
>JAGRMK010000532.1 GCA_020441345.1 Paracoccaceae bacterium | reverse complement strand
TGCGCGCGCCGCCGATATGCAGGAACCCCGTGGGTGAGGGGGCGAAGCGGGTCACGACATCGGTGGAAGGGGCATTCATCGAGCGTTAACCTTTCGGAAACCATGGGGAGGATAGGGTCGCGCAAGCTCTAGGCAATGATGCAGGCGATCTCAAGTGTCGAGCACGGCCCACCATGACGCGACCCATCCTGTTTCGGGCCTGCCCGGCGCCGGGTGGCGGGGCTGGGCTGCCCGTCTGAACGCTGCGGCGCAGGCGATTCTGGCCCGCGCGCGCGGCCATCTGTTCCCCTTCGCGCCGATTGCGGTCGGGGTCGGGGTCGGGGTGTATTTCGCGCTACCCTCAGAGCCGGGTCGTGCGGTGTTGCCTGGTGTCGTGGCGCTGGCGGCGGTGCTCACGATCGCGGCGCTGCGCCTGGCGGGTCTGGCGCGGCCCGTGGTCATGGGGATTGCGCTGGGCGGTATCGGCTTCGCGGCGGCGGGCTGGCGGGTTCAAAGCGTGGCGGCGCCGGTGCTGGGCTGGCATCGCTATGGCCCGGTCGAAGGGCGGATCGTGGCAGTCGACCGGTCGGCTTCTGATGCGCTGCGCCTGACGCTGGACAGGGTGGTCCTGCCGGGCATATCGCCGGCGCGCACCCCGGACCGGGTGCGGGTTTCGGTGCATGGCGACACGCTGGACATGGATCCCGTGGCGGGAACGCGGGTGATGTTGACCGGGCATCTGGCGCCGCCCTCGGGCCCGACCGAGCCCGGGGGATTCGACTTTCGCCGTCACGCCTGGTTCGAGCGATTGGGGGCCGTGGGCTATACCCGCAGCCCGGTTCTGGCGCTTGCGGCCCCCGAACCCGGTCCGGCGCTGTCCCTGACGCGATTGCGGCACCGGATCAGCGCGGCAATCCGGGCGCGTCTGCCAGGGGAAACCGGCGGCTTCGTCGCGGCGATCCTGACGGGGGACCGGTCGGGTGTCGGTCTGGACACGCTGGAGGATCTCAGGCGTTCGAATCTGTCGCATCTCCTGGCGATATCGGGTCTGCACATGGGGTTGCTGACAGGGGTCGTGTTTGGCGTGTTCCGTGCCGCGCTGGCGCTGGTGCCGCCGCTTGCCCTGCGGCTTCCCGCCCGCAAGATCGCGGCGCTGTGCGCCTTGCTGGCGGGCGCGGCCTATCTGGCGCTATCGGGCGGCAATGTCGCGACGCAGCGCGCTTTTGTCATGGCCGCCGCGATGCTGGTCGCGGTGATGGCCGACCGGCGCGCGATTTCCTTGCGCTCGGTAGGGCTGGCTGCCCTGATTTTGTTGCTGTGGCGGCCCGAGGCGCTGGTTTCGGCCGGGTTCCAGATGTCCTTTGCGGCGACCGTGGCGCTGGTCGCGGTATTCGCGGCCTTGCGAGACCGGACGAAACGCAAGCAAAAGGGCAAGCCGCGGGTCCGCGCCGGGCCGGCCTGGCGCCTTGTGAAACCGCTGGCGACGGCGGCGCTTTGTTCGTTGGTGGCGGGGCTGGCCACGGCCCCGATCGCGGCGGCACAGTTTCATCGCGTGACGGATTACGGGCTGTTGGCCAATCTGCTCAGCGTGCCGCTGATGGGGCTTCTGGTGATGCCGGCCGCGGTTTTGGCAGCGCTGCTCTGGCCGCTGGGTGCCGAGGGGATCGGGCTTTGGGCGATGGATCTGGGCACCCGCTGGATCCTGGGCGTGGCGCGGGTGATTGGCGGGCTGGAAGATGCGGTGCGCATGGTTCCGGTGCCCCCGGCGTGGGTCATTCCCGTGCTGGGACTCGGCGGGTTGTGGCTGGCGCTCTGGCCGGGGCGAACGCGGGTTGCGGGGATCGCGGCCGGGGTTGTCGCGATGCTGGGATGGATCGGGGCCGAACGCCCTGCGCTGCTGATCGATCGCGACGCGGCGCTGGTCGGCCTGATGGGGCCCGAGGGTCGGGTGCTCAGCCGGGCGCGCGGCGCGGGTTATGTCGCCGCGGCCTGGCTCGAATCCGACGGTGACGAGGCACAGCAGGCCGCCGCTGCCGCCCGCGGGGGTCTGGACGTGGTCGAAGGGGGCGTCAGGTTCCGGTTCGCGGGCTCGACCTGGCTGCATCTGCGGGGCCGCGCGGGCGAGGGGGCTTTTGCCGGGCATTGCGCGGCGGGGGTGACGATTGTCATCGATGCCCGCGTTCCGGGCCCGCCGGGGGACTGCCGGG
>JAGRMK010000531.1:244-2298 GCA_020441345.1 Paracoccaceae bacterium | reverse complement strand
TGCCCTATCTCGATATCTGCCGCGCGGTAAAGGACGAGTTCGGCGTGCCGACCTTTGCCTATCAGGTCAGTGGCGAATACGCGATGCTGGCGGGCGCGATGGCACAGGGTTGGCTGGGCGAGGCGGTGATGCTGGAAAGCCTGCTGTCCTTCAAGCGCGCGGGCTGCGACGGGGTCTTGACCTATTTCGCCCCGGCGGCGGCCAAGGCGTTGAACGGCTAGGCGGCGATCTGCCCTGCGTGGCGCGTGGCGCGTGACAAGGGCCGCGCGGTCTCGTATAAGTATCCGATACAGGTTTTTTCGGCGAAGGGGCCCAAGATCCCGCGCCACAGCGATGAGGCTAGAGCATGATCAACAACACGCGTCTTTCGCGCCGTGGGCTGCTGGTGGGTGGCGGTGCGGCGGCCCTGCTGGCCGGGTGCGGCAATCCGGTGGGCAATTTCAACGGCGAGCGGCTGGATGGCCGGGTCGATGCGACCCGCGATTTCCTGCGCGCGAACCATTCCGAACTGGACACGCTGTTCGAAGACGCACAGGGCATTCTTTACATGCCGCTGGTCTCCGAGGCCGGCTTCTTCTTTGGCGGGGCTTATGGTCAGGGTGCTTTGCGCATCAACGACGTCACGGTCGATTATTACTCGGCCACGCGGGCCAGCGTCGGGTTTCAGATCGGTGCACAGCAATACGCGCATGTTCTGTTCTTCATGACGCCGCAGGCCCTGGCGGATTTCCGCGCGGGCGAAGGCTGGGCGGCAAGCGCCGATCTGCGCTATGCGACCCCCAGCGAAGGTGGCGCGGCCGGCATCCAGACCACGACCATGTTCTCGCCGGTGATCGCGGTGGTGTTCGGCCAGGCCGGTCTGATCGCCGGGGCTTCGCTGGCCGGGGTGCGCTATCAGCGGATCATTCCCTGACATCGGCATCGCCGGGCGGTGTGCGGTTTCGCTTGGCCGCCCGGTCACCTTGGGCGCGGTTGCCACAGCAGCCGCAGGCAAAAGGCGCTTTCGGCCAGGATCGTCAGGCCATAGGCCGGGGCGAAACCCGCCGACAGTTCGGGCGCGAAAAACCGCAGGCCGCTGCCGACCAGATAAACCAGCCCGGCACCCGCCAGCCCCAGACCGAACACCTTTGCCATCAGTCCGGATTGCCAGACCAGTGCACCCGTCAGCAGGCTGCTGACGCCAAAGAACACCAGCCCCAGGTCGTAACCATGGCCGTGCAGGTCCAGCGCCACAAGCGCCAGGGTCGGTGCCTCGGCCGGTCCCGGCGCGCCAGACAGCAGCAGCCACGCGGTCTGCACTGTCATCAGATTGGCGGCGATCAGCACCGTCTGGATCAGCCGGAACACCATCGCAGCCAAAGCCAGCCCCGGCGCCAGGGGTTGAAAGACCAGATACAGCATGATCGCCAGCCCAGCATCGCAGAGCGCCATGACGAGATCGGCGGCGATCGCCAGCCGGAACCGCCCCGGTGCCTCCAGAATGGCGGCGGCGGTGCGCTGGGCATCGGTCAGGTCGATCAGCGGGCCGCGAAGGACCAGTTCGGCGCCAAGCCCGGCGAGAATGATCACCAGATAAAGCAGACCGGCAAGCCGGGCGCGGCGCGCAAACGCGGAGGTCAGGGTCAGAGGGGGCACGAGGGTTCTCCTTTGGTGACGCGATGCATCGCGGTTTTCGACCGCCCCGAGGCGGGGCGCGCCGGGGGTCCGGCGGGGTGCGGACGGTTCGCGCGCTGGCCGACCCAGACCGACCCCAGCACCACCGCTGCGCCGATCATTTGCAGCAGCGACAGGGACTGTCCAAGCCAGACCCAGCCAAGGATTACCGCGGTGACCGGGCTCATCATGCCCAGCATGGATACGGTTCCGGGCTCCAGCCGGGCCACCCCCCGAAACCAGAGCGCATAGGTCGCCGCGGCCCCGATCAACCCGAGCCAGGCAAGACCGGCCAGGTTCACAGCCGACAGCAGCGGCAGCGGTGGTTCAAGGATCAGCGCCAAGGGCAAAAGCACCAGCCCGCCCGCCGTCAACTGCCAGGCCGTGACGCTGAGCGCCGA
>JAGRMK010000531.1:0-139 GCA_020441345.1 Paracoccaceae bacterium | reverse complement strand
GTGATCAGCAACAGCGCGACACCCGTGATACCGGTTCCCGCCGCGAGCACCGCGCCGGCCCGGATCGGCGTGCCCAGCCAGCCGCGCGCCAGGGCGATCACCATCATCGCCTGCACCGATCCCAGCGTCGCCGCGACCC
>JAGRMK010000530.1 GCA_020441345.1 Paracoccaceae bacterium | reverse complement strand
TCAACAACACCGATGCCGAGGGGCGCCTGGTGCTGGCCGACGCACTGGCGCTGGCCGACGAGGACGCGCCCGATGCGCTGATCTGCATGGCGACCCTGACCGGCGCGGCGCGGGTCGCTCTGGGCCCCGATCTGCCACCGTTCTACACCGACAGCGACACCTTGGCGGAGGCGCTGCGCTTCAGCGCGCGGGTCGAATCCGATCCGCTCTGGCGGATGCCGTTTCACGACCCCTACGAGGCGCTGATCGAACCGGCGATTGCCGATCTGGACAACGCGCCCTCGGGGGGGATGGCAGGGTCGATCACCGCTGCCTTGTTCCTGCGCCGCTTCGTCACGCAAGCGCCGCTTTTCGCGCATTTCGACATCTATGGCTGGCAGATGACCGCGGCGCCCGGTCGCCCCAAGGGCGGCGTCGGGCAGGGCGCGCGCGCCATTCTGGGCGCCTTGCCGCAGGTTCTGGGCACCGCCATTCTGGGCGATGACGCCCCGGCACCGGAATGACCGACCGGCGGCTCCTGCGTGCCGCGCGCGGCGTGGCGCATGACAGCCTGCGCGGCCATCTGGACAGCGTGCGCTTTGTTCCGGGCGACTGGCGGCGGGTGACGGCCAGCCTGGCCGAGCTTTGCGCGGCACCGGCAGGCGCGCGCGACCGGCAACTGCCGTCGGGGCGCCGGTTCTGCGCGCTGACCGAGGCCGAGGGCTGGATCTTTGGCTTTTGCGAGGGCGATGGCTATTGCGGTTGGGTCGCGCGGGGCGATCTGGGCGGGGACACGCCGGTCACGCATTGGGTCGCCAGCCCCGGCACGCATCTGTATCCCGCGCCCGACATCAAGACCCGCGAGGTCATGGCGCTGCCTTTTGGCGCGCAGGTTGAGGTCATCGGGCAAGACAACGGCTTCGCCCTGACGCCGCTGGGCCATGTGCCAGCAGGCCATCTGCGCGCGCTTGGAGCGTCGCTGACGGACCCGGTCGCGGTCGCGCGCGGGTTTCTGGGCACGCCCTATCTCTGGGGGGGCAACAGCCGTGACGGGATCGATTGTTCGGGGATGGTGCAGGCCGCGTTTCAGGCTTGCGGTTTGCCATGTCCGGCAGACAGCGATCAACAGGCCGAGATGCCCGGACACGAGGTTCCCGAGGCAGAGCTTCGCGCGGGCGATCTGGTATTCTGGACCGGGCATGTGGCGATGGTCGCGGCGCAAGGACGCCTTATTCACGCCAACGCGCATCATATGGCGGTTGCGGAAGAGGACTACGCCGGGGCGGTGGCGCGGATCGCGGCCAAGGGTAATGCGGTGTTCAGCCGTCTGCGGGTGACGGGACTTCGGGCATGAAAAAGCCCTGCCGAACGATGAGAACGGCAGGGAAGTAACGCCCACGGAACGGGAACTATCCGTTGGCGACCGCCTGAACCCGGAGGGGACGCCTCCGAACCCCGGTTTCAGACGGCGGGAACCTGGGATCGCGGGGTCAGTTGTTCTGCCCGTGGCCCTGCATCTGGCCGTGGCCTTGCATCTGCATACGCATCTGGCCGGGCATGCGCTCCAGATCGACGGGCACATCGAAGGGAAATTCGCTGCCGTCCTCGAATTCAAAGACGACATGCAGGATATTGCCCTGCTCGAACGGGGCGCTGAGCCCCATGAACATCACGTGCTCGGCGCCGCGCTGCAAGGCCAGCGCGCCACCGGCGGGCACCACGAAACCCTCTTCGACATGGACCATGCGCATAACGCCGTTGGCTTCCTGGATATGGGTGTGCAATTCGGTGCGCTGAGCGACATCAGAGCGGACGCCGGTGATGTGGCAATCGGTCTCGCCGGTGTTGACCAGCAACATGAAGGCCGCGCCCGAGGTCGACATCGCGGTCGAGG
>JAGRMK010000529.1 GCA_020441345.1 Paracoccaceae bacterium | reverse complement strand
TGGGCGAACGGCTGGGTGTGACCGATGTGATCGGCGTGCTGATCATCATGGCCGGAATTCTGGCCGTGCAGCTTTCAAAGGCCCCGGCGACGCGGTAGCCTTCGGGGCCCGAACCCCGGAACGCCGACATGACGCCGAAACGATCCCGTTATACCCGCCGCCGCCGAAATGCGCCCGGCAGCCCGCCAGGCCAGCTGACGGTCGATCCGGCGGGCGAAGCGCCCCGGCTGACGGTGGTTCACATCGGCGCGGACGGTGTCGAAACCAATCCGTCGGCTGATCTGGCGTCGTTGCGGGTGCCCGATACCGGACTCGTCTGGCTGAACGTGGACGGGCTGGGCGACGCCGCAACCCTGAGCCGGATTGCGCAGGTGTTCGGCCTGCATCCACTGGCGATGGAGGATGCTGTCAACCTGCACCAACGCCCCAAGTTCGAGGATTACGATCAGCATGATTTCATCGTGTTGCGCATGCCCGAGCGTGGCGGCAGTTTCACCACCGAGCAAGTATCCTTGTGTCTGGGCGACCGCTTTGTCGTGACGTTTCAGGAACGCGCGGGCGATGTGTTCGACCCGGTCCGCAACCGGCTGAAGAACCCGCAAAGCACGATCCGCAGCCGGGGTGCCGATTATCTGGCCTATGCGCTGATCGATGCGGTGACGGATGCGTATTTCCCGGTGCTCGAGGCTTTCGGCGAGCGACTCGAGGTGCTGGAGGACGAGGTCGTCGCCCGCTCCAGCCCCGCGCTGATCGAAGATATTCACGCGCTGCGCCATCAGTTGCGGACAATTCGCGGCGCGGTCTGGCCGCTGCGTGACATGCTGGCCGCCGTGCTGCGCGACGATGGCGCGCGGGTATCGGTCGCAACGCGCGTCTATCTGCGCGATTGCCAGGACCATACCTTCCAATTGATCGACATGATCGAGACCTACCGCGAGATCGCCTCGGGGTTGGTGGATATCCACCTGTCCAGCCAGGCGAACCGGACCAACGAGGTGATGCAGGTCTTGACCCTGATTGCCACGATCTTCATCCCGCTGACCTTTGTCGTCGGCGTCTACGGGATGAATTTCGATGTCATGCCCGAATTGCATTGGCGCTGGGGCTATCCGGCGGTGATGCTGGGCATGGCGGCTTTGGCGGCGGGACTGACGATCTGGTTCCGGCGCAAGGGCTGGCTGGGCCGCAGGCGCTAGGACGCGCCGCGCGGCATCGGCGTGGTGCCCGTCTTGTAGGCCGACCAATCGGCGATATCGGGGTAGAACCGCCGCCGCCAGGCCCGCACGCGCGGGTTCATCAGCCGCCGCCACAGGGGCGGGATCGCGGCGATGACCACCATCGCGGGATAGCCCAGCGGCAGTTGTGGCGCTTCGTCGGTGTCGTAGGTTTGCAGCAAGGGGAACCGCCGGTCGGGCTTGAAGTGGTGGTCCGAGTGGCGTTGCAGGTTGATCAGCAGCCAGTTCGACGCGGTATGCGCGGCGTTCCAGCTATGGCGCGGCAGGACGTGTTCATACCGACCCTCGCCCAGGTGGCGGCGGGTCAGGCCGTAATGCTCGACATAGTTCGTCAGTTCCAGGTGCAGCACCGCAACCAGTGCCTGATAGGCAAAGAGCACCAGACCCGGCCAGCCGCCAACGCCCCAGGCCAGCAGCAGGAATCCTGCCTGCAACAAAGCGTAACGCCAGAACGGGTTCGACATCGACGCCATCGTCTTGCCCGCACGCTTGAGCATCGCGCGTTCCGCCCGCCAGGCAGAGCGCGGGCACGAGACAAGAACCCGGCCAAAGAACCGCCAGAAGCCTTCGTTGTAGCGCGCGCTGACCGGGTCGCGCGGGGTGGCGACCCAGAGATGATGCACGCGCAGATGCTCGCTGCGAAAATGGCTGTAGAGCGTGCTGGCCATCAACAGATCGCCCAGCCAGCGTTCCAGCGCGGTTTTCTGGTGCATCAGCTCATGCGCATAGACGATTCCGACGCCGCCGGTAGCGATGCCGATCGCGTAGAACAGGATCAGGATCTCATGCGGGCGCAGGTGGTCGGTCCGGGTCACCCACCACAGCGCGCCGAAGATCAGCGCGGCCTGAATCGGGAACCAGATCAGGGTGATCGCGCGATACCAGAACAGATCCGTCACCGGCGTGTCGGTGTCGGGGTTCCGGGTGTTCAGCCCGGTAATCGCATCCAGCAGCGTGATCAGCCCGAAGGCATAGAGCGGCGCCAGCGCCAGCCACCAGCCACCCCAGGCCGCACCCAGCGCGATCAAGGGCAGAAACCCCAGCGAAAGCCAGAACGGCAGGGCAGAGCCAAGGCGGGACGTGGGCATCGTGGCAACCTCCGGGTTGGCGGCAGGTTAGCCGCCCTTGGGCCCGGCGAAAAGATCGCGCGTTGCCACATGATCCCAGACCTTGCGCATCACGGTCGGCAAGGCATCGGGATCAAAATCGGGGTCAAAGGCGCCGGAATGCGGGGCGGTGCCGTGGCCGACCTGTGCCACGGCGACCGTCAGCTCCAGGTGAAAATGCGTGAAAGTGTGGCGTACGACGCCGGGCAGATGCCGCCAGTCGGCGGCCAGGGGCGGGGCTGGCGCGGGCTCTTCGGTCCAGTCGCTGCCCGGCCAACCGCGCATCCCCCCCAAGAGGCCGCGCGGCGGACGGGTTTCCAGCAAGGGCGCACCATCCGCGCGTAGCGCGACATAGGCATAGCCGCGCCGCGTTGGCTTCGGGGCTTTCGGCGTTTTCGCGGGCAGGCTGGCGGCGATACCCGCGTCGTGGGCGCGACAGAACCCGGCCAGCGGACACTCGGCGCAACGCGGATTGCGCGGCGTGCAGACCGTGGCACCCAGGTCCATCATCGCCTGTGCGAAATCGCCGGGGCGATGCTGTGGCGTCAGGGTTTCCGCCAGCGCGGCCAGGTGGCGTTTCGCACCGGGCAGGGGGGCGGTCACGGCAAAGAGCCGCGCCACGACGCGCTCGACATTGCCATCGACCACGGTTTCCGGCCGATCCCAGACGATCGCCGCGATTGCGGCCGAGGTATAGGCTCCGATCCCCGGCAGGGCGCGCAGCCCCGCGCGATCCGTCGGAAAGCCGCCATTCCCCGCGACCACCCGCGCACAGGCCAGAAGATTGCGCGCGCGCGCGTAATAGCCAAGCCCGGCCCATTCGGCCATGACCTCGGCATCCGGGGCGGTGGCCAGGGCTTGCACATCGGGCCAGCGGGTGGTGAACCGGTGGAAATATGCCTTGACCGCCGCCACCGTGGTCTGTTGCAGCATGACTTCGCTCAGCCAGACGCGGTAGGGGTCGGGGCGCACCCCCTGTGCGCGCTCGGCCGGGCCGACCCGCCAGGGCAGCACGCGGGCGGCGCGGTCATACCACCGAAGCAGGGCATCCGTCGCCCGCTGTGCGTTGACGCCGTCACGCATTCTTGACGCTCCCGGTCGCGGCCCCTCTGGTCATGGCCGTGGAACTCATTAGAATAGTTCGACGCCATTCGAAAGCACGCAGACCTCATGACGACGATCGCAAAAAAGCCACCGCCAGGATCTGGCCGCAGCGCAAGACGCATGCGCGGCTTTGAACCGGCGTCGGGGCTGTTGCGCGATCCGATCCGCAAGGCTGGCGAAACGCGGGGCTTTGCAGTCACCAAGCTGCTGACTCACTGGCCCGAGGTTGCGGGGCCGGATCTGGCGCCGCTATGCCGCCCGGTCAAGATCGGCTACGGGCAGGGTGGGATCGGCGCGACCCTGACGCTGCTGGCCTCGGGGGCTGCCGCGCCGCTGGTGCAGATGCAGCTGGAACGGCTGCGCGAAAAGGTCAACGCGATCTATGGCTATGCCGCGATTTCTCGGATCCGCGTGACCCAGACCGCCGCCGAGGGGTTCGCAGAACCGCAGAAAATCTTTGAGGGGTCGAATATCGCAACCCCTTCGCCGCAGGCGCTGGCCCGAGCGCGGCAGATCGTGACCGACCTGACGCAGGGTGTCACCGACGACGGGTTGAAATCGGCGCTCGACCGGCTGGCAACCAACGTATTGATGAAGAAGACAGCGCGCGGCCCGGGCGGGCCGGGCTGCGAAGGAAAGGACTCCTCATGAAAAGACGCACGCTCTTGCTTTCGGGCGCCGCAGCGCTGACCGCGGTCGGCGGGTATAACCTCTATGCCGGGCTGAACGGCGTGGCGCCGGTGCCGGGTAGCACCCTGATCGAACCGGGTGCGGCACTGGCGCAGACCGACGGCGAGATCGACATCTCGCGCGTGCAGGAGATGGCGCAGGGCAACCCCGACGCCGCCGTGACGATCATGGAATTTTCGTCCTTCACCTGCCCGCATTGCGCGCGGTTCAACGAGACCGTCTATCGCCAGATCAAGGAAGCTTATATCGACACCGGTCTTGTGCATTACATCAAGCGCGAGGTCTATTTCGACGCCTATGGTCTCTGGGCCGCGCTGGTTGCGCGCTGTGGTGGCGAAATGCGCTATTTTGGCATCTCCGAGATGATCTATGCCGAGCAACGCGACTGGACGCAGGGCGCCGACGCAAGCGCCGTGGCCGACAACCTTCGGCGCATCGGCCGCCGTGCCGGGTTGGATGACGAAGCGCTGAACGCCTGTCTGACCGACCGTGATCAGGCCATGGCGATGATGCAGGTTTATCAGACCAACATGGAAGAGCACGGCATTACCGGCACTCCGTCCTTTGTCATCAACGGCGAAACCTATTCGAACATGAGCTTCGACGAGTTCCGCGCGATCATCGACCCGCTGCTGGCCGAAGGATGAGCGCCAAACCTCTGGCGGGCCTGCGCGTCGTCGAATTGGCCCGAATCCTCGCCGGTCCCTGGGCGGGTCAGACGCTGGCCGATCTGGGGGCCGAGGTGATCAAGGTCGAGGCGCCCGAAGGGGACGATACCCGCCGCTGGGGTCCACCGTTCATCGAGCGCGCGGGCGGGCCCGTGGCGGCCTATTTCCATTCAGCGAACCGGGGCAAGCGATCGGTTGTCGCCGATTTCCGCACATCCGAGGGGCAAGCAAAGGTGCGCGCCCTGCTGGCCGATGCCGATATCCTGATCGAGAATTTCAAGGTCGGAGGGCTGGAGAAATACGGGCTGGATTACGCCACGCTCAGCGCAGAATTTCCCGGCCTGATCTATTGTTCGATTACCGGCTTCGGACAGGACGGGCCTTATGCCCATCGCGCAGGCTATGATTACATCATCCAGGGCATGTCGGGCTTGATGTCGATCACCGGCCCGGCCGAGGGCGAGCCGCACCGCGTTGGTGTCGCAGTGACCGACCTCGTGACCGGGATCTATGCCAGTACGTCCATTCTGGCGGCGCTGCACGAGCGCCATCGCACCGGAAAGGGCGCGCATCTGGACCTGAGCCTGCTGGATTGCGCGGTGTCGATCATGGCCAATCAGGCAATGAACTATCTGGCCACAGGCACGCCGCCGGGGCGCACCGGGAACTGGCACCCCAACCTCGGGCCTTACCAGGTGTTCGAATGCAGCGATGGCCATATCATCATCGCCACCGGCAATGACGGCCAGTATCGCCGTCTGTGTTCATTGCTGGGTTTGGAGAGGCTGATCGCCGACGCGCGGTTCGTGAGCAACGCCGACCGTGTCGCCAACCGTGCGACTCTGTCGGACCTGTTGACCGAGGCGACGCGGCGGATGACCAAGGCCGACCTGCTGGCCGCCTGTGAAGCGAGAAACGTGCCCGCCGGGCCGATAAACACGATGGACGAGGTCTTCGCCGACCCGCAGGTGCAGGCGCGCGGCATGGCGCTGGATCTGGGCGCGCACCGGGGCGTGCGCTCTCCGTTCGTGATGGATGGTCAGCCCTGCGCGTCCGACCTGCCTGCGCCCGAGTTGGGAAATGGCGATAGATAGGGGGCTTTGCCCCCTCGACGCTGCGCGTCTCACCCCCAGGATATTTGCAGAGTAAAGACGCCGCAAATTTGATTAAAAGTGTTCGCGCCCCCTCTTTACTCCTCAAATATCCCGGGGGTGAATGGCCGAAGGCCAGAGGGGGCAGCGCCCCCTGCCTGGGTTGCATCAGCTCCAGGGGCCGGATTGACGCTGTGACGGGCGGCGGGTTTGAGGGCGGCGGGCGCTGACCCCCATCTGTTGCGCCAGGTCTTCCAGCGCCTTGACCCGGTTTTCGGTCGAGGGGTGGGTGGAGAACAGCCGGTCGCGCTTATGGGCATGCAGCGGGTTGATGATGAACA
>JAGRMK010000052.1 GCA_020441345.1 Paracoccaceae bacterium | reverse complement strand
CGCAATCCAGCGTGCAGATCTCGGGGCGGCAGTCCACGACATGCTGAACCCGTTCCGCCGCGCCGGCCATGTCCGATTTCTGCGACATGCGGTTCATCGCTTCGGTCCCGTCGAACAGAAGATCGCCGCCCATGCCGGCCGTCAGGTTCAAGACCACGTCGGTGCCGCTGTCGCGGATCCGCTCCGTCACCTCGCGATAGAGGGCCGGGTCGCGGGACGGGGCGCCGGTTTCAGGGTCGCGCACGTGGCAATGCACCACCGCGGCGCCCGCCTTGGCCGCGTCGATGGCGCTCGTGGCGATCTGTTCGGGCGAGCGTGGCACATGCGGGCTGCGATCCTGGGTGCCGCCCGATCCGGTCACGGCGCAGGTAATGAAAACCTCGCGATTCATCGTCAAAGGCATGATTGATCCTCCTGTTGGCGCGAATGCTAACAGGCTTGCGAGGTATAGGTTGGCGATATACGAAAAAAACATGGCGAAACACGAAAGCATTTTCAATCCGTCGCGGCTTCCGCTGGAGATCGCGGTGCTGGTCCTGCCGCGCGCCTCGATTCTCGAGGTCGCGTCGGTGCTCGATCCGTTGCGCAATGCCAATCGGCAATTGGGCCGCGAGGCGTTCCGCTGGCGGATCGTCTCTCCCGACGGCGCGCCGGTGCCGCTGACCTGCGGCATCGAACTGCCCAGCCTGGGGGGGCTGGCGGCGGCGGACGGGGCCGATGCGTTGATCGTGATCTCTGGCTATGGCCAGGCCGAGGTTGCGACCCGCGCCTTGATCGCCGGCTTGCGGCGGATCGCTGGGCGTTTCCGTGCGCTTGGCGGCGTCGATGCCGGGCCTTGGGTTCTGGCGCGCGCGGGCCTCCTGGAGGGGCATCGCGCCACCGTGCACTGGGAGGACCTGGAGGATTTCGCCAGCGCCTTTCCGGGCATCGATGTGGTCGCCGACCGCTACGTGATCTCGGGCAACCGGTTCACGGCAGGCGGGGCCGTGCCCGCCGCCGACATGATGCTGCATCTGATCGGGGCGCGCTGCGGGGCCGGTGTGGCCGGGCAGGTGGCCGACAGCTTCCTTTATGACGCGCGCGCCGATGGCAGCCGCCCGCAGCGTCCGGGCCTGCTGCCGGGTGCGCGCGACCCGCGTTTGTCCGAGGCTCTGACCCTGATGGGGCAGGCGCTGGAAGACCCGGTCCCGTTGGAGCGGATCGCGCGTTCGCTGGGCGTCGGGGTCCGTCGCCTGGAGCAAGTGTTCCGCGACGGACTGGGGCAGGGACCGGCAGCGGCCTATCTGGAACTGCGGCTGCAACTGGCACGGCGGATGATGGCTGATACCGCCCATCCGTTGCAGGAAATCGCACTGCGCAGCGGCTTCACGGACCGCACAAGCTTCTCGCGCGCCTACCGCCGCCGCTTCGGTATGTCGCCCCGGCAGGCCCGGGCGGCAACCGTTGGTGATAAAAAGTCAGACAATAAAAGGTAAGATCAATTACCTGACCGTGATGTCGTGGATCTGTCCCCGTTCACCCTCGACACATCCCAGCGGCTTGCCGCGACTTGCGCATGCCGGACTTAAGGCGCAGAGGGCAATAAAGAGTGTAAATGCAAGGAAATGCGGAATGAACCGCATCACCTGTGTAAATGTCAGATATTCACTCGAGGGTCACAAGAGCGTGCCGTTTGCGCCCCGCCGTCAGTTTCAGCGGTTCAGACAAATCAGACATTCCAATGACGCGCCCGGCATCGGTCAGCGCTTCGTCATTGACCCGTGCGCCCCCCTCGGAGATCAGCCGTTTCGCGTCCTTTCCCGATTTCGCGAGGCCAGCACGCACGAACAATTGCACGATCGACACGCCCTGCGCGGCTTCGCTTGCCGACAGGCTCACCGTCGGCAGATCGTCGCCCAACCCGCCCTGTTCGAAGACCGCGCGCGCCGTTTCTTCCGCCGCTTGTGCGGCCGCGGCGCCATGGCACAG
>JAGRMK010000528.1 GCA_020441345.1 Paracoccaceae bacterium | reverse complement strand
GATGGAGGCCGACCGCTTCGACCTGGCCTGATCGCTGCCTGATCGTCAAGCACAAGGCGCCCCGGGTTGATCCCGGGGCGCTTTTTCGGTTGCGGGCGGGATCAGATCGCGGCGACGGCCTCGGCCAGCAGGTCGCGGACCTGGCCGGCAACGGCGTGCAGGCCGGGGTTGTCGATGGCCGACATCGAGGCCACCGGGTCGATGGCCGAAACCTCGACCCCGCCGTCGACCTCGCGCAGGATCACGTTGCAGGGAAGCATCGCGCCGACGCGCGGCTCCATGCCGATCGCTTCCCAGGCCATGCCGGGGTTGCAGGCCCCCAGGATGCGATAGCCCGGCATGTCCCGGTCGAGCTTCTTTTTCATCGTCGCCTTGACGTCGATTTCGGTCAGCACGCCAAATCCCCTGGCTTGCAGGGCGGCACGGGTGCGGGCGTCGGCCTCGTCAAAGCTGGCGCCGGTGAGCAGGCGGTCGATTGTATAGGGCATGGGGAAACTCCTTTTCCTGTTTAATGAGATGGGAACCGGCCGCCTTGGTGACAAGAGGCCGGGTTGTCGCGGTGGGCAACCGGTTGTTAACCTCGGTGGGTCAGGCTGAAGGCATGCCCGACTACCGTCGCCCCCGGCATCCCGGCGCCACCGTGTTCTTTTCCGTCGCCCTGGCGCGGCGCGGGTCGATGGTGTTGTCGTGCAACGTGGATCACCTGCGCGATGCGGTAACCAGGACGCGCAAGGAACGGCCTTTCGGGATCGACGCCTTCGTGGTGCTGCCCGATCACCTGCACGCGGTCTGGACCCCGCCCTACGGCGAAAGGGAGAGGTCGGGCTGTGGCAGCCAAGGTTCTGGGAACACCACATCCGCGATCAGGCCGATTACGATGCGCATGTCCGCTATTGCTGGATGAACCCTGTTCGGCATGGATTGGTCGCGGGGGCGGTCGACTGGCCGCATTCATCGATCCACCGCGATATCCGGCGCGGCATGGTCGAGCCGGAATGGAGCGGGGAGGTGCTGGAAGGGGAGTTCGGAGAGTAGGGCGGGGTTCACCCCGCCTGTCTCGCGATCAGGACTGGGGGTATCCCTTGGGCAGAGGATCAAGGCGAAGCAAACGAGCATCGCCAGACCGCCCCATCGGGTTGGCGAATTGGTGGCCGTGGATGTTCCGTTCCAATGAAGAAGGTGGTGCCTGACAGAAATTCAGCGCCTCGCTTGCAGGTTGATTGCCATCCTGCGGTCTGGCGCAGAACAGCGCGCATTTCGCGCAAACTCGACGCCAGTACCGATGTCACGGCAGCTTCAGAGCGACCAAACAAGATCGTCCGGCTTGGGATACTTCATCGGGATGAAATCAATTGAAAAAGGCAATACGACTCGGTCGTGATCTGTGACTGGAATGTTGAGCAGGTCGTTCTCAACCGAATGGCGAATTGCCAGTTTCAGATACCGCCTGATCAAAGACAGCGGAAGGAAAGTCTCGCGCTTGGCTGCCCATTCCAAAACGTCCCGCTTTCCTTTCGAAGCATTGCAGCTTCGGCATGCAAAAACCAGATTCTCCGGCTGATCATTGCCGCCTCTCGCACGCGGAAGAAGATGATCAAGTGTGGGCTGATCAAGTGACCCGCAGTAGCTACACTTGCCCTGCGCCAGAAGCTTTTCGCGTTCATCAGCGTATAGCGAGGTAGGCAGAATGCTGCCCGTGCAAAGCCCTTTATAAAGCTTTGCACGGATCATGTAGTGTTCGACACGATACGACTTCGCGCCTTTTCGAACGGCAGCATCGGCCATCGCAAGATTAGCGTAGGACCAGAACAGAACGTCACCAACCGTATCGAAGGATTTGCGGCCCACAACGCTACCGCGTGAACTTCTTGTACTTCACCCGC
>JAGRMK010000051.1 GCA_020441345.1 Paracoccaceae bacterium | reverse complement strand
TCACCGTTCCGAAGGTGTCGGATGCCCGTGCGTCTGCCGGCTGGGCGCTGGTGTTCATCGCGCTCCTGTACACCGTGGCTCCGGCCGTTGGTGCGATGGCGCGTCTGAACGTCATCACCACGATCTACCCGAACGGCACCACCGAGGCTCCGATCAGCTATGATGCGCGCCCCGACTGGATGCACAGCTGGGAGAACACCGGTCTGCTGGCGTTCGAAGATCTCAATGGCGACGGTCTGATCCAGTACTACAACCCGACCGACGCGTTTGCCGCCACCGCCGCCGAGCGTGGCTGGAACGGCAACGAAGTCACCAACTTCAACCGCGACATCCTGGTTCTGGCGAACCCGGAAATCGCCGGTCTGCCGCCGTTCGTGATCGCGCTGATCGCGGCGGGTGGTCTGGCCGCCGCTCTGTCGACCGCTGCGGGTCTGCTGCTGGCCATTTCTTCGGCCGTGTCGCATGACCTTATCAAGTCGGTGATCAACCCGAATATCTCGGAAAAGAGCGAACTGCTGGCCGCGCGGATCTCGATGGCGGCTGCCATCGCGGTTGCGACCTATCTGGGCCTCAACCCTCCGGGCTTTGCGGCTCAGGTTGTGGCGCTCGCCTTTGGTCTGGCGGCATCGTCGCTGTTCCCGGCGATCATGATGGGCATCTTCTCGAAGAAGATGAACTCGACCGGTGCGATCGTGGGTATGCTGGTGGGCCTCGGCTCGACCTTGCTCTACATCTTCACCTATCTGGGCTGGTTCTTCATCCCGGGCACCAACATGCTGCCGAACAACGCGGCCAACTGGCTCTTCGGCATCGCGCCGGCCAGCTTCGGCACGATCGGCGCCATCCTGAACTTCGCTGCGGCTTACATCGTTCTCGCGATGACCAAGCCCGCGCCGAAGGAAATCCAGGAACTGGTGGAATCGATCCGCGTCCCGCGTGGCGCCGGTGGCGCCCAGGCGCACTGACGAAAACCGAAGGGGCGCGCCGACGCGCCCCTTCACCCCTTCGATGATGTCTGCAAAGGTGCCAGATGGATATGCAGGTCGAGACGATCCGGGCTTTCCTCGAAACGGTGCACCCGTATGACAGCCTGCCGCAGGACGAGTTGGCGCGGGTCGCCGCCTCTTTCAGCCGCAGGGAATATCCCGCCGGGGACGAGATTTACGCAGCCGGCGATCCGCTGACCGGTATCTTCCTGATCAAGCGCGGCGCGATCGAGGTGTCGGACCGGAACGGCGTTCTGGTGTCGATCCTGGGACCGCGCAACTCGTTCGGTGAGCGTGGATTGCTGCGTGACGGGCTGGCCGTCACATCGGCGCGGGCCACGGAAACCGCGATCATTCTGATGCTGCCCGAAGCCGAGTTGCGTCGCCTGATTGCGTCGTCCCCGGCTTTCGAGCGGTTTTTCAACCGGTCACGGCCCGCGGAAACGCGCGGCACCGACCTGAGCACGCTGAAGGTTTCGGACCTGATGGCGCGCAATCCGGTCAGTGTGGCGCCCGAGGCGACGGTGGCCGAAGCGGCGCGGCTGATGCGCGACAATCACATTTCAAGCCTTGCTGTGACCACAGACGGGGCGCTGCGAGGGATCGTGACCACCCGCGACCTGACGGCGCGTGTCCTGGCCGAGGGGCTGGGCGGCGATACGCCGGTCGCGGCGATCATGACCGCCGATCCGCTGGCGCTGAGCCCGGATGCGCTGGGCTCTGATATATTGCACACGATGCTGGAACGGCGCATCGGTCACGTGCCAGTGGTGCAGGACGGCAAGCTGAAGGGGATCGTCACGCAGACCGATCTGACACGGTTTCAGGCGGTCAGCTCGGCGCAACTGGTGCGCGATGCTGCGGTTGCCGAAACCCCCGATGAAATGGCCGCAGTCACCGCCCGCATCCCCAAGTTGTTGCAGCAACTGGTCGCGGCGCATAACGCGCATGAAGTCGTGACGCGGCTGATCACCGATATTGCCGACACCGTGACGCGGCGTTTGTTGAAACTGGCCGAAACCGAGCTGGGCGCGCCGCCGGTGCCTTATCTGTGGCTGGCCTGCGGCAGTCAGGGGCGGCAGGAACAAACGGGTGTGTCAGATCAGGACAATTGCCTGATCCTGGATGACAGCGTGACTGCAGATGACATGCCGTATTTCAAGGCGATGGCGAAATACGTGTCCGACGGGTTGGACAAGGCCGGGTATTTCTATTGCCCCGGCGACATGATGGCGACCGCCGATCGCTGGTGCCAGCCGGTCAGCACATGGCGGCGCTATTTCCAGGGCTGGATCGCTTCGCCAAGCCCTGAGGCGCAGATGCTGGCCTCGGTGATGTTCGACCTGCGGCCAATTGGCGGTCATATCGGTCTGTTTCGGGACTTGCAGGAGGAAACGCTGCAAAAGGCCTCGAAGAACTCGATTTTCGTGGCGCACATGATCTCGAACTCTCTCAAGCATCAGCCTCCGTTGGGTCTGCTGCGGGCCTTTGCCACGATCCGCTCGGGCGAGCACAAGAACCACATCGACATGAAGCACAACGGCGTCGTGCCGGTCGCTGATCTGGCACGGGTCTATGCGTTGCAAGGTCGGCTGCCCGAGGCCAACACCCGCGCGCGTCTCCTCGCCGCCGAGGATGCGGGCGTTGTGTCTGTTTCGGGCGCGCGCGACCTGATCGAGGCTTACGATCTCATCGCGACGCTGCGGCTGGAAGGGCAGGCGGCATTGGTCAAGGCCGGTCGCAAGCCCGACAATTTTCTTGCGCCCTCCGACCTGTCGGATTTCGAACGCAGTCATTTGCGCGACGCGTTTGTCGTGGTGCGCACCATGCAATCCGCCCTTGGCCAACGCGCCGGGGCGCTGGGTTGAGCAGGCGCGAAAGAGAGGCACCATGATCATCGATTTCGTCGGCGCGATCGCAACCGGGTTCTGTCTGTTCGGGGTTTTGCTGATCGTGAACCGGGTCACGGGGCGTCGGCTGGGGCGCTGGATCTATCCGGCGTCGGTGGCGCTTGGCATGATCGGTTACACGGTCTGGGCGGAATATACCTGGCCCGTGCGCACCATCGAGGCCTCGCCGCAGATGCGGCTGGCTTCGGAAAACGAAGTCAGCGTGTTCTACCGGCCTTGGACCTATATCTGGCCACAGGTCACGCGGCTGCGCGCCATCGACGCGTCACATACGCTGGTTCACCCCGAGCAGGACGCTCTGGTCCTGACGCAGGTGGTGTTCATCGGTCGCTGGGAGCCGATCCGCGTTGCCGGGGCGGTGTTCGATTGCGCGCGCAATGCGCGGGTCGATCTGGCCGAGGGGGTTGAATTGAACGCGGACGGAACGCTGGAGGGGGCCGACTGGCGCGCGTTGGAGGCCGACGACCCGGTGCTGCGCACCGCGTGCGCGGTGGGTGAGGAGATCAGGAATGAACGAGGCAGCGGCACGTAAGCGGATTCTGGTTGTCGAGGACGAGGACAATATCGCCGTCGCCCTCGATTATCTGATGACCCGCGAGGGGTATGAGCAAAAACGCACTGCCACCGGGGCGGGCGCCGTGGAAATGATCCGCGAGTTGCACCCCGATCTGGTGTTGCTGGACGTGATGCTACCCGAGGTGTCAGGTTACGAGATCTGCCAGAACGTGCGGATGGACCCGGCCCTGAACGATGTCAAGATCCTGATGATGACCGCGCGCGGGTCGGCGATGGAGCGACGCAAGGGGTTGGCGATGGGGGCTGATGGGTTCATCTCGAAGCCCTTTGAACTCAAGGCCCTGCGTGCCGAGGTCCGGCGCATCCTGGCGGGTGAGCCCGCGCCCGAAGGTGATAGCGCGGGCGGGCCGGGCGAGACACGCCATGCTTGAACGTCTCAGCCTGCGAATCCGTATCCTGCTGTTCTTCGTCCTGCTAGCGGTGGGCACACTGGCGGCGATCGCAGGCGGTCTGTGGGTGGCGCTGGCGCGATCCGGGCTTGAAACGGCGCCCGACGAACTGGTGCAGGGCGGGCTGATCGCGGGGTTCATCGCGCTGGGGCTGATCGTCTGGGTCTGGTTCCTGTTCGATCACAACGTCGCCCGCGCGATCGAGACCCTGGCCTCGGCAATCCGCGCACGGGTTCATGCCGGGATCGAGCATGATCTGGCCGCCGAGGCCAGGGCCGCGCGCTATCTTGGCGATTTGGCGCCCGCCGCCGAGGCAATTACCCGGTCGCTGGTGCAAACCCGCAACGCGCTGGCTGAATCCGTGGCGCGGGAAACAACGCGGCTGGCGGCGGAAAAGACCCGGCTGGAAACCCTTCTGGCGGATGTTCCGGTGGCGGTGCTGCTGTGCACCGCCGAGCACCAGCTGGTGTTCTATAACGGACAGGCCGTCGATATCCTGGGCGAAGGCACCGCGCCCGGTCTGGACCGGCATCTTCTGGACTACCTGCGCGAAGGGCCGATCCGTCACGCCTATGAGCGGTTGTCGGGCACGGGTGATCCCGACATGGCCTCGGACCTGTTGTGCGCCACCGTCTCGGGCGGGCGGCTTCTGGCGGGACGGATGCGGGTGCTTCGGCGGCGCGAAGAGGGGATCGCGCCGGGCTATGTTCTGACGCTGCGTGATGTCACCGCCGATATTGCCGCCCACACAAGGCGCGACGCCCTGTTGTCCGAGATTTTCGACCGGGTGCGCCGTCCGGCGGCCAATCTGCAAACCGTGATCGGCGTCTTGTCCGAAATCGAGGGCGAGGATACGGCCGACACCGGCGGAGCGCCCGATCTGACCGCCGCGATGCTTGACGAAGTCGGCGTGTTGACGCGCGCGATCACCGACCTCGGGGCACGTTATGACGTGGTGCAAGCCGACTGGCGCCCACTGGTCAATACCCGTGCCGCCGATCTTCTGGACGGGATGGAGGCGCGGTTCCAGGCGCAGGGCCTGACCCTGACGCAGCAGGGTCAGGATCTGATCCTTCAGGTCGACGGGTTTGAAATCGTGGCCTTCTGGTCCTGGCTGGCGGCAAAGATCGCGGCCGAGGGGCTGGCCCGGAACTTTGCCATCGTGCTCTATGAAGAAGACGGGCCGGGCGCCATGATGCGGCTGACGTGGCAGGGAAAGCCGCTTTCGGTCGGTCGGCTGGATGCCTGGTTGTTCGAACGTCTGGGCGAAGATACCGGCGAATTGACCGCTCACACGGTCTTGCAGACCCACGGGACAGAGGCCTGGCCCGAGCCGCTGGGCGATGGGCAGCAGGCGGTCTCCATGCCAATCCGCGCGGCGCGTCGTGCCGGTCGGCGCCCGCCGCCGATCTCGCGCAAGGTGGTTTACGATTTCGACCTTTTGTCCAAGGCGCGGAACGCCGCGGTGGCCGACACCAAACTGGAAGACCTGACCTTTGTCGTGTTTGACACCGAAACCACCGGTCTGACGCCTTCGGCGGACAGTATCGTTCAGATCGCCGCGGTACGGCTTGTGAATGGCAAGCGTGTGCAAAACGAGGTGTTCGACACCCTGGTCGATCCCAAGCGTCCGATCCCGGCGCGATCCACGGACGTGCACGGGATTTCGGACAGCATGGTCGTGGGCGCGCCCGACATCGTCGAGGCCGGGCGCCAGTTCCACAAATTCGCCCGCGGGGCGGTGTTGATCGCCCATAACGCGCCCTTCGACATGGAATTCCTGCGACGCCAGGAAGCGGCAATCGGAAAGGCGTTCGATCATCCGGTGCTGGATACCGTGCTGTTGTCGGCCGTTGTCTATGGGCAACTAGAGCAGCATTCGCTGGACGCCCTGACCGCGCGGCTGGGCATCACCATTCCCGAAGAGGCCCGTCACACGGCCATCGGTGACACAATCGCCACGGCGGATGCGTTCCTCAAGCTGGTGCCGATGCTGAAAGCGCGGGGTCTGCACACTTTCGGCCAGGTTGTCACCGAAGTGCGCAAGCATGGGCGGTTGCTGAAAGACCTGAATGGGTAGGCGGGCTCTTGCGCGTGGATCGGTTGGCGCTAGGGTTGGCGCATGACCCAGTATCTCGATCCCGACCGCGCGCGGTTCGCGCGGTTCAAGGATCTGCCGCGGGACCGGCCGATCCACATGCTCAATCTCGTCAAGCTGCGTGCGCGGGCGGTTTATCCCGACGGGCGCGCGGCCACCGGGCCTGAGGCATATCGCGCCTATGGTGACGCCAGCGGGCCGGTCTTTCGCCGGCTTGGCGGCACGATCCTGTGGTCAGGGCGCCCGGAATTGATGCTGATCGGGCCCGAGGCCGAGGTCTGGGATATCGCCTTTGTCGCCATGTATCCCAGCGGTCAGGCGTTCATCGACATGATCCGAGACCCGGAATACCGCGCCGCCGTGATCCATCGGCAAGCCGCCGTGGAAACCTCGCGCCTGATCCGCATGAGCCCCAACCCCGAGGGCGACGGATTCGGCTGATCCGCCACGAAAAAGTCCGGCGACCTGTTGATCGCCGGACCCGATTTCTCCGAATGGCCGATTACTCGTTCGATGCGGCCAGCTTCACGGCAGGTTTCGCCGCAGGTTTCGCGTCGGCCTTTGCGCTGGCTTTCGCCTTGTGCTCGGCGTGCTTGTCCATGAAGTCGAACACCAGCGGGCGGATGTTGTTGCGCCAGCTCGACCCGGCAAAGATGCCGTAATGGCCCGCGCCCGGCTCCAGATGCTGTGCCTTCTTGTCGTCGTCGAGGCCTGTCAGCAGGTCCAGAGCCGCAAGGCATTGCCCCGGAGCCGAAATATCGTCCTTGGAACCTTCGACGATCTTGACCGCGACATCGGTGATCTTGCCGATATCGATCTGATGGCCATTCACCACGAATTCGTTCTTCGCGATTTCCCGATCCTTGAAGATACGCTCGACGGTCGACAGGTAGAATTCCGCCGTCATGTCCATCACCGACAGGTATTCGTCATAAAAGCGGTTGTGCTGGTCACGCTCGCTGTCTTCGCCGCGCGAGGCGGCAAGGATCTTGTCCGAGAACGCCTGGCTGTGGCGGTCGAGGTTCATCGAGATGAACCCGGCGAGTTGCAGCAGGCCCGGATAGACCAGACGACCGACGCCCGCGTACTTGAATCCGACACGCTGGATCGACAGGTGTTCCAGCTGACCCATCGTCACGCGACGGCCAAAGTCCGTCACCTCGGTCGGGGCTGCGTCGGGATCGACGGGGCCACCGATCAGGGTCAGGGTGAGGGGCTGGGCCTCGGGTTCCTGCTCGGCGAGCAGGGCGGTCGCGGCCAGAGCCAGCGGCACCGGCTGGCACACTGCGACGACATGGGTGTCGGGGCCAAGGTGCTTCATGAAATCAACGAGGTATTGGGTATAATCCTCGATGTCGAACTTGCCGGCCGATACCGGGATGTCCCGCGCGTTGTGCCAGTCAGTGATCCAGACCTCGGCATCGGGCAGCAGGCTGGCGACGGTCGAGCGCAGCAACGTTGCATAGTGTCCCGACATCGGCGCACAGACCAGAATGCGGCGCTTCTTTTCCGGCCGGTTGTGCACCTTGAACCGCACCAGATCCCCGAACGGGCGCGCGATTTCGACCTGGGTTTCGACCAGATGGTCGCGCCCATCGTTGCCGACCACGGTGCGGATCCCCCAAGCGGGCTTGATCACCATGCGCGCGAAACTGCGCTCGGTCACGCGGCCCCAGGCCGACATCACCTTGAACATCGGGTGCGGCACAAGACCCCAGATCGGATACGAGGCCATTGCCCTGGCCGACGCGCCCAACCATTCGTTGGTATTGCGCATCGTTTCCATCAAGTCATAGGTGGCCATTTGCTTCATTGTGGTCTCCAATACACGCGCACGGCGCATCGATTCCGCGCTTCCCCCCACGGGGGTGGCGGTTTATGCTGCAGTGCAGGATGATAGGGGGAGCAGACGGATATGGCAACTTCGGAATATGATAATTCGGAGAAACTGGACAAGATGAACGCCAATCTGGCGAAAATCGAAGCCTTGACCCAACGCCTGATTGCGGCGTTCGCCCAAAGAGAGCCGCACCGCTCGGATTTGCAGTCGCCGGATCCGTCGATGTATCTGAACGCAGCCACCGCCTACTGGTCGGAAATGGTCAAGAACCCGTCAAAGGTTCTGGAGCATCAGGTCGAATACTGGGGCAAGACGCTGAAGCATTTTGTCGAGGCGCAAGAGGCGTTGCGCGGTGGCGTGTTGGCCGCGCCCGAAGATCACACCCCCGATGACAAGCGGTTTTCCAACCCGCTGTGGAAATCGCACCCCTATTTCAACTACATCAAGCAGCAGTATCTGCTGTCCAGTCAGGCCATCGAACAGGCGATCGCGGATATCGACACGCTGGATCCCCGCCAGAAGACCCGGCTGGAATACTTCGGCAGGCAGATCGTCGACATGATGGCGCCGACGAATTTTCTGGGCACGAACCCGGATGCCTTGATGAAAGCCGTCGAGACCGAGGGCGAGAGCCTGGTTCTAGGGTTGGAAAACCTGGTGCGTGACATCGAGGCCAACGACGGCGAGTTGCTGGTGACGCTGGCCGACCGCGACGCGTTCAAGGTTGGCGGCAATATCGGCACGACCGAGGGGGCAGTGGTCTACCGCAACCGCATGTTCGAATTGATCCAGTATACGCCGACCACCGAAAAGGTGCATGAAACGCCGCTGCTGATTTTTCCGCCCTGGATCAACAAGTTCTACATCCTCGATCTCAAGGCGCAGAACAGCCTGATCAAGTGGATCGTCGAGCAGGGTTATACGGTATTCATCGTCAGCTGGGTCAACCCGGATGCCAGCTATGCCGATGTGGGCATGGACACCTATGTCGAAGAAGGGTTTCTGGAAGCCATCGCCAAGGTCAAGGAGTTGTGCAACGTCAAGACGATCAATGCGATCGGCTATTGCATCGCTGGCACGACCTTGAGCATGACGCTGGCGCTGATGCACAAGCGCAAGGACAAGTCGGTCAAGTCGGCCACCTTTTTCACGACGCTGACCGATTTCTCGGACCAGGGCGAAACGGCGGTTTTTCTGGAGAACGATTTCGTCGACGGGATCGAGGCCGAGGCGCGCGAAAAGGGCTATCTGAAGTCCTATTACATGACCAAGACCTTCAGCTTCCTGCGGTCGAACGATTTGATCTATGGTCCGGCCATTCGTAGCTACATGCTGGGCGAGGCACCGCCCGCTTTCGATCTGCTCTATTGGAACGGCGACGGATCCAACCTGCCTGGCCGCATGGCGATCGAGTATTTGCGCGGCTTGTGCCAGTCGAACGATTTTTGCAGGGATGGCTATACGCTGCTGGGCGAGACGGTGCATATCGGCGATGTGAAAGTGCCGCTGTGCTCGGTGGCCTGCGAAACCGACCATATCGCGGCCTGGAAATCGTGTTTCCGGGGCGTGGCGCAGATGGGCTCGACCAACAAGACCTTCATCCTGTCCGAATCAGGTCATATCGCCGGGATCGTCAACCCGCCGAGCAAGAAGAAATATGGGCATTATACCTCGGATGCCCCGATCGAAGAGCCCGAGGGCTGGCTGGCGGACGCAGATTTCAACGAAGGCTCCTGGTGGCCGCGCTGGGAAGAGTGGCTGCGGGCGCGGTCCGGCAAGCTGATTCCCGCCCGAGATCTGCCCGAAGAGACCCTGTGCCCGGCGCCAGGCACTTATGTGGTGGCAAAACCGAACGGCTGATCAAGCACTTACAAGAAATATGCTGCGGTGCAGAAAAATATCTTGAAATTCTGCGGCGCAGCATGCATATTCTCACCATACGCAGAGCACCGGATCATCGGGCTGCGAGCTAGGAGAATAGACATGGCTAACGCTGATTTCACCAAGACGATGCAGGACATGATGGGCGCTTTCCCGGTTGACACCAAAGCGTTCCAGGACGCCTTCAAGGCGCAGGCCGCGCTGGGCGAAAAGATGAGCAAAGTGGTTCTGGAAGCCGCTGAAAAGTCGGCCGACATTTCGTCCAAATGGACCAAGGACGCGCTGGTCAAGATCGGCGAAGTCGCTTCGGTCAAGGAAGACCCGGCCGCCTACTCGAAGTCGGTCACCGATTTCGCCTCGACCTCGGCCGAAATGGCGTCCGAGCACATGGCCGCTTTCGCTGAAATCGCCAAGCGCGTGCAGATGGACACCGTCGAGCTGATGCTGGCTGCTGGCAAGGACATGTCGGCTGAAGCTACCGCTGCGGTGCAGAAGGCGACCTCGGACGTGACCGCTGCTGCCAAGAAAGCCACCGAGGAAGTCACCTCGGCCGCGAAAAAAGCGACCGCAGCCGCGAAGTAAGATACCCCTCCGGGGCGCTGGATTGACCAGCGCCACCGGCTGAGGGCCAGGGCGTTTCGGGACTCCTCCCGTCCGAAACCCTTGCCAGGCGGGCCAACGGCCCGCCTTTTTTCGATTTTACGCGAAGGAATGCTGGGGAAACTGCCCGAATTCCGGGCGTTTTCGCGCGGTGCGGCGAAGAATCCTGTTTCCTGATGCGGCATTGCGGTCTAGTCTTGCCGCGATGCAATAAAACCAACCGGGAGCCTTGCCGTGTCAGAAAGCTCGAAACCGCTTCTGATCAAGCGTTATGCCAGTCGTCGGCTCTACAACACGGAAAGCAGCGATTACGTCACGCTCGAAGATATCGCGCGGTTTATCCGAGCCGGTCGCGAAGTGCAGATCATCGACCTGAAAAGCGGCGACGACCTCACACGGCAATATCTCTTGCAGATCATCGCCGATCACGAGAGCCGCGGCGAGAACGTGTTGCCGCTGGATGTCTTGACCGATCTGGTCCGCAGCTATACCGCGCAGGCGCAAAGCGTCGTGCCGGAATTCCTGTCGATGTCGTTCGACATGCTGCGCCAGGGGCCGGGCAAGATCGCCGAACAGATGAGCGCGATGAATCCGATGATGGCGCAGATGTCCAAGATGCCGGGGTTCGAAGCCATGCAGCGCCAGCAACAGGCGTTCATGGAATCGATGATGTCGGGTTGGAAGGCTATGCCTGGCCTGCACAACGAGGAGCCGGCAGAGAAACCCGAGGACGACGCAGAGGACGAGGATCTGACAGCGATTCGGCGCCAGCTTGCGGCGCTCGAAGCCAAGCTGAGCAAGATGGGGCGCTAGGTTCGTCCCCCTGGACAAGAAAAAGCCGCCCGTGGGGCGGCTTTTTCATGCCAAGGCCTGACGATCAACGCCTCACCGCCCGCGCCGCCGCCGTCCGCCGCCGCCCTCGCCGCCATGCAGATTGTGCGACACATCGGGCAGGGTGACGATGGACGCGAGGTGCGGAAAGGCATCGACCGCGTTGGGCATCGCCGACGCGTTGACGAAATGCTCCTGGAAG
>JAGRMK010000050.1 GCA_020441345.1 Paracoccaceae bacterium | reverse complement strand
AATTTTCAATTCGGTGCGCGATTCATTGGCGTTGTCTGTGGTTGTTGCATTGGGTGCAGCCGGATCGGTGACAGCTCAGCCGGGTCGACTCGATGGGGGCGGGACGGTTTTCAATTTTTCGCAGCCCTGTATCGACGGCGGCTGGTCCGGAAGCCCAGAGGCCTTCTCAGTCCGATACCATCCCCCCGGGGTTGGAAATAACGGCCCGCATGAAAGCATCAGCTTCATCCACAATGGCCATGCCGTCGGATTCGCGCTCTATGATGGCAGCTTTTCCAGCGCCTATCAGAACGTGGACCACGGCATGATGTTTTCAAGACCATGGTTTGTCGCTGCCGACTCGCCCGATGCGGCCGAGCTGAGAGTTATCGCAATGTACCCGGCCGTTGTGACCGAAGCCACGACCAGCCCGGTTCGCATCCGCGGGCAAATCAGGCATTTTGCCGGAATTCGCTGGTGCCGCGTGAACTTCGACGTGATCGTTCAAACGCGTCCGTGATCGGTCCCATTCTTAGTGCGGAACAAGGGGGCATGCGTGGCCGATGCGTGTCAAGCCCGGCTTCGGCCGAACCTCGGCACGTGGATTGCGGGATGTGACTGACCGGTTGGCCGAGGCCCGCGACAGCGGGCGCCGGCCAACCGGTCATGTCCCGGCATCCAGCCGCTGTTCAAGGCCGCGCAGGGCCAATAGCACGCGATTGGCCTGCATCACCGGCATCAGCGACAGTTTTACCTGCGCCGCCACCACGGCGAGGGTGCCGGCGCTGATCCCCCATTTCACCGCACTCAAGGTTTCGGTGGCGGCGTAAAAATGCCAGCCAGCCCAGATCGCGCCTCCGAAAAGCGCTGTTTGAACTATCATCATGACCCATGCGACCCATCCCTGCCTGCCTCGGAAAATGGTGAGGGCCAGTGCGAAATAGCCCGCATCGGTCGGCGTTGCGTCGCCTCTGGCGCGGGCATTGGCGAGCAGGGTGTCAAGCGACTCCATCGATGCCTCCTTTGCAAAGTAACCCCGCGCAGAGTATCGCCCCGACGATCGGTCGGGCGTTCTGCGGCGGTGGACCCTTGTGCCGGTTGTTGAAAAATGCGCCCAACTCCTGATGCGCGGCTTCCCCCGCGCAGTGCTTTGGTGCATACCGGGGCCGATCTGATCCGAGGACCACCATGCACGATATCCGCGCCATCCGCGAGACCCCCGAAGCCTTTGACGCAGCGCTGTCCCGGCGCGGGCTGGCGCCTTTGTCGGCGTCCCTTCTGGCCCTCGACGAGGCGCGGCGGGCGATGATCCTGGCCGCCGAAACCGCGCAGGCCGATCAGAACCGCGCGTCGAAAGAAGTGGGCGCGGCCAAGGCACGGGGCGATGACGGCGAATTCGAACGTTTGCGCGCGCTGGTCGCCGAGAAGAAAGCCGAGGTCGCCCGGCTGACGGCGCAGGCCGGTCAACAGGACGAGGCACTGCGCGCGGCGCTTGCCGAAATCCCCAACCTGCCGCTGGACGAGGTGCCGGACGGCGCCGATGAAGCCGACAACGTGGAAATCCGGCGCTGGGGCACGCCGCGCGCGCTCGACTTCACCGCGCAAGAGCATTTCGACATCGCGGGCGTGAAACCGGGGCTGGATCTGGCGATGGCGGCGAAGCTGTCGGGTTCTCGGTTCATGGTGCTGAAGGGGGCCGTGGCGCGCGTGCATCGCGCGTTGGCGCAGTTCATGATCGACACCCATACCACCGAGCACGGTCTGACCGAGTGCTGGACGCCGGTCCTGGTCAAGGACGAGGCGATGTATGGCACCGGCAACTTGCCGAAATTCGCCGAAGACAGCTATCAGACGACCAACGGCTGGTGGCTGATCCCGACCTCAGAAGTCACGATGACCAATTTCGCCGCGGGTGAGATCCTGGATGGCGCCACGCTGCCGGTGCGGATGACCGCGCACACGCATTGTTTCCGCTCCGAGGCCGGGTCGGCGGGCAAGGATACCACCGGAATCCTGCGCCAGCACCAGTTCGAAAAAGTCGAGATGGTGACGCTGTGCAAACCCGAGGACGCGCTGGCCGAGCACGAACGGATGACGGCCTGCGCCGAAGCGATCCTGCAAAAGCTGGAACTGCCCTATCGGACGATTGTGCTGTGCACCGGGGACATGGGCTTTGGCAGCCAGAAAACTCATGACATCGAGGTCTGGGTTCCGGGGCAGGGGACCTATCGCGAGATTTCCAGTTGTTCGACCTGCGGCACTTTCCAGGCGCGCCGGATGAACGGCCGCTATCGCCCTGAAGGCGGCGGCAAGCCTGAGTTCCTGGCGACGTTGAACGGCTCGGGCCTGGCGGTCGGCAGGTGTCTGATTGCGGTGCTGGAAAACGGCCAGCAGGCCGACGGGTCGGTTGATCTGCCCGCCGCTTTGCACCCCTGGCTGGGCGGCAAGACCCGCATCACGCCCGAAGGCGCGCTGGTCTGAGCCGTCCTTCGGAACGCGCGTCACCGGGGTGACACGCGTGTTGCCTTTGTCTGGGTGGGGGCGCTGCCCCCGGCCTTCGGCCTCCCCCGG
>JAGRMK010000527.1 GCA_020441345.1 Paracoccaceae bacterium | reverse complement strand
AGGTGATCGCCACGGCCTTTGCCGATATCGGGTTCGACGTGGACGTAGGCCCGTTGTTCCAGACCCCGGAAGAAGCCGCCCAGGACGCGATCGACAACGACGTGCACGTGATCGGCATCTCGTCGCAGGCGGCGGGCCACAAGACGCTGGCGCCGAAACTGGTGCAGGCGCTCAAGGACGCGGGCGCAGGGGATATTCTGGTGATCTGCGGCGGGGTGATCCCGCAGCAGGACTATCAGTTCCTCTATGATCGGGGGGTCAAGGCGATCTTCGGGCCGGGGACCAACATCCCCAATGCCGCGCGGGATATCTTGCGGCTGATCCGCGACGCGCGTGGCTGACGTCGCAGCATCCGGCCGAGGCGCGCGGCTTGTTGGCACACGCTGACCGTCAGGGCAGCGTGGTCCGGCTGACCGGCGGGCCGCCCGCGCGGTCATACAGCAGGATCTCGCCCCCTTCGGTGACAACCACCAGCCAGGTTTGTGCAAAGGTGACCGCCGCCGGTGTAGAGCCTTCGGGCAGGATCACGGAGTCGGGCAATTGCGGCAGCGATGGCGCGGAGCCGAGCCGGGTGACAAGCAGCCCGGTGATGGTTACAAGCCCGAGGATCATGGCCACGGTCAGCGTGGTCACCAGGATTTTCAGGAACCGCAGGTCGGGCGGGAGGGGTGTCGTGTCATCAGAATCGGACATGGACGAGGATCAGCCTTTGGAAATCGAGGTGGTCATCGGCGCGAACCCGCCAGACCGTCTTGATAAGGCCTTGGCGCGCGATGTGCCAGAGGAAGCGGCCCTGTCGCGTTCGCGCCTGGCAAAGCTGATCGCCGAGGGTGCCGTCAGCCGCGCGGGCGAAGTCTTGACACAGGCCAAGACTCGCGTCGCCGAGGGCGACATTCTGGTGATTGCGGTCGAACCGCCCGAAGACCTGGACGCTCAGCCCGAGAATATACCGCTGAGCGTGATCTACGAGGACGCCGAGTTGATCGTCGTCGATAAGCCTGCCGGCATGGTCGTGCATCCCGCCCCCGGCACACCGCGCGGCACGCTGGTCAATGCGTTGCTGCACCACTGTGGCGATACGCTGTCGGGGATCGGCGGTGCGCGGCGACCGGGTATCGTCCACCGGATCGACAAGGAAACTTCGGGGCTCCTGGTGGTCGCGAAAACCGACCGTGCACATCACGGGTTGGCGGCGCAGTTCGAGGCCCATAGCGCCGAGCGGCGTTATCTGGCGCTAGTCCATGGTGTGCCGGATGCGGGCGATCCACGGTTGAACGGCGTCAAGGGCGTGAATTTCGAGCAAGGCGGTGTGCTGAAGATCACGACCCGGCTGGACCGTCACCGTTTCGACCGACAGAAACAGGCGGTATTCTTTGATCGAGGCCGCCATGCGGTGACCCGCGCGCGTGTTCTGGACCGCTTCGGGGTGCCGCCTCAGGTCACGTTGGTCGAGTGCAAGCTGGAAACCGGGCGCACCCATCAGATCCGGGTGCATATGGCGCATGTCGGGCACGGGTTGGTGGGCGATCCGGTCTATGGCGGACGGCGCAAGGCGGCGGTTGCCGCGCTGCCCGCGGGTGCGGTCGCGGCTCTGGCCGCGTTCCCGCGGCAGGCTCTGCACGCTGCGACGCTGGGGTTCATGCATCCGGTGACACGAGAGCCGATGAGCTTTGAATCGCCCCTGCCGGAAGACTTTCGCGATCTTCTGGTCGCGCTTGGCGCGGCGGTCTAGCGGGGGCGCATCGCGATGGCGCGCGCCCGCCTTTTGCAGAGGGGTTTTGCGGGTGCCACGCGCAGCCCGGCGTCAGCCCCGTCCGTTGCCGACCGGGTCAGACCCAAGGCCGACATCGGAATCCGTGATTCCCGTGCGGCGGCGTCCACGGCCATTTCCGACTGGATCGGCGCGCGGGCCGGTATCGGAATCGGTCAGGCCGGATCTACCCCGGCCGCGTCCCACAGGGTCGGAAAAGGCGCCGACATCGGAATCCGTGATCCCGCGCGCCGATCCCCGACCGCCGCCGGCGGGATCGGCATAGCGACCTGAGTCGGAATCGGTGATCCCGGCCGAGACACAGCCGGCCAAAGCCGTCGTGCCGCCCAGGGTTCCCAAAAGGAATGCCCGCCGGCCAAAGCCGCGACGGGTTGAAATCTCGGTGTCGTCGAGCGAATTTTTTTTCGGCTTTTCGGTCATCGGTTTTCTACGTCTCTCTAAAAATGACTATGACATGAATAATTTAGGCGAGAGACAGGATGTTCGTCAATCGAGAGCTGTGGGGGCAGGGTGGTAAAAACTGGCCGATTGATCCGGTCGCATGGAAGAGGGCGCGGATCGACCGCGCCCTTTTCAAGTCTGCACTTCGGGTCAGCGCCCGCGGCGACCGTTTCCGCCGGGATCCGTGGCCTGGCCGTTGTCCGAGTCGGAAATCCCCGAGGCGCGGCCGTTGCTTCCTTGACCACCGCCGCGACCATTGCCAACCGGATCTGCCCAGACGCCACTGTCGGCATCGGTAAGCCCGGAGCCTCCGGCAGGTGGGCGTCCGCCACCGCCGACGGTGGGCTTGCCGCCGCCTCCACCGCCAAACCCTGCACCTCCGCCGCCACCAGTCGGGGGCTTGCCGCCGCCGCCGCTTGGCGGGCGCGGGGTCCGGGGCGGCGTGCGCGTTCCGCGGCCACCATTGACCGGGTCGGCGAAGGCGCCGGTGTCCGAGTCGGTGATACCGGTTCCACCCGTGCCACGCCCGCCATTGACCGGGTCGGCAAAT
>JAGRMK010000049.1 GCA_020441345.1 Paracoccaceae bacterium | reverse complement strand
TCGGGGTCGGGCGACCCCTCGCCGCGCCGGTGGGGGCCCGCCCCCACGCCCCGGCCAAGGGGGTTTTCCACCCCCTTGGAGCCCCCGAGGATATTTCGGGACAGATGAGGGGGTCAGGGGTGACCGTGAGTCTCGTCCTGGGCCTTGCGCAGGATCTGCACCGAGGAATTGAGGAACAGCCCTGCCATCAGGATCGCCACGATCAGGTCGGGCCAGCCCGAGTTCAGCACCGCCACCAGCATCGCGGCCCCCATCACCGCGACATTGCCGATCGCGTCGTTGCGGCTGCAAAGCCAGACCGAGCGCACATTCGCGTCGCCTTCGCGCCAGCGCATCAGGATCAGCACCGAGGCGACATTCGCCGCCAGCGCCAGAAAGCCCACGACCCCCATTACCTCGGCGCGGGGCAGGCCGGGGGCCAGCGCGTCCTTGATCGCCAGTCCCAGGATCCAGACCCCCATCAGGGCCAGCGACAGCCCCTTGAGCTGTGCGACCCGGGCGCGCGTCGTCACCGCCCGGCCGATCACCGCAAGGCTGAGTGCGTAGGTCAGCGCGTCGGCGCCGAAATCGAGTGCGTCGGCTTGCAAGGCGCGGCTTCCGGCGAGTGCACCGGCGGTCATTTCCACCGCGAAGAGCGCGGCGTTCAGGCCGATGACGGCGATCAGGGCGCGTTTGTAGGTCGGGCTGGCGCCATCGAAATCGGTGGCGTGGTCGTGATCGTGGGGCATGGTCGGTCCTGCGGTTGTCAGCGAGTCGGCACGTGGTGTAACATCTACAGCGACTGGAGGAGCAAGGGCAAAATCATGACGGATCTGACCATCGGCGACGCCGCGCGGCTGAGCGGAGTGCGGGTGAACACCATCCGGTTCTACGAGGATCGCGGTCTGATCCCGCCGCCGCCGCGCAGCGACGGAAACCGGCGGCTCTATGACGGGGCAACCGTGGCACGGTTGCGCTTCATCCGCCATGCGCGGGCGCTGGGGTTTGGGCTGGAGGCAATCGGCGAACTGCTGGCGCTTCAGGGGCAACCGGGCGCAGAATGCCAGCACGCGGATTCCATCGCCCGCCGCCAGCTTGCCCAGGTCGAGCGGCGCCTGACCCAGCTCGGGGCCCTGCGCGACGAGTTGCGCCGGATGACCGAGGGCTGCGACGGGGGTGCGGTGGCGCAGTGCAAGGTGATCGAAACCCTTGCGGATCACGCGCTTTGCCAGTTTGATCACGGGGGCGAAAACGATCCGGTCCGGCCGCTTTGAGACTTGTCTTTCCGGCATGGACAGTATTGTCTAATCGCGCGAACAACGGGTGACGAGAATGCGCTACAGCGGATTGCGGGTCTTCGCGGAGGGGTTGAAAGGGAACACGGGCTGGAAGCCGGCCTGGCGAAAACCCGACCCCAAACCGGAGTATGACATCGTCATCATCGGCGGCGGCGGGCATGGGTTATCGACTGCCTATTACCTGGCCAAGACGCATGGATTGACCCGGGTCGCGGTGCTGGAAAAGGGCTATCTGGGCAGCGGCAATATCGGCCGCAACACCACCATTGTGCGGGCGAATTACTTTTTGCCCGGCAATTCCGAGTTCTACAGCCATTCGCTGAAACTGTGGGAGGGGCTGGAGGCGGAACTCAACTACAACGTCATGCACAGCCAGCGCGGATTGATCAACCTGTTCCATTCGGACGGCCAGCGCGACGCTTTCGCGCGGCGCGGCAACGCGATGCTGGCGCAGGGCGACGACGCGATCCTGCTTGACCGCGAGGGGGTGCGCGAACACCTGCCGTATCTCGATTTCGAACAGACGCGCTTTCCGATCTACGGCGGACTTCTCCACCCGCGCGGCGGCACGGCGCGGCATGATGCGGTGGCATGGGGCTATGCGCGGGGGGCGGATCGGTTGGGTGTCGATCTGATCGAGAATTGCGAGGTCACGGGTATCGACATCATCGGCGGCAAGGTCACCGGCGTGCAGACCACGCGTGGCGCGATCCGGGCGAAAAAGGTGGCGATGGTGGCGGCCGGGCGTTCAAGCCAGGTGGCGGCGATGGCGGGCATGCGCCTGCCGATCGAAAGCCATATCCTGCAAGCCTTCGTGACCGAAGGGTTGAAGCCGGTAATCGACCATGTCGTCAGCTTCGGCATGGGACATTTCTATATCAGCCAGTCGGACAAGGGGGGGCTGGTGTTTGGTGGCGACCTGGATTTCTACGCCTCTTATGCGGCGCGCGGCAATCTGCCGATGGTCGAGCACGTGATGGAAGCTGGCATGACCTTGATGCCGATGATCGGCCGCGCCAAGGTGCTGCGGTCCTGGGGCGGGATCATGGACATGTCGCCAGATGGCTCACCGATCATCGACAAGACCGGGATCGAGGGGCTTTATGTGAATTGCGGCTGGAATTACGGGGGGTTCAAGGCGGTTCCGGCCTCGGGCACCTGTCTTGCGCATTTGCTGGCCACCGATCAGCCGCATCCGGTGGCCACGGCGTATCGGCTGGACCGGTTCAGAACGGGAAGGGGGATCATGGATGAAGAAGGCACTGGGTCTCAGCACAATCTGCATTAGCGCGGTGTTGTCCGTATCGGCGGCACTGGCGCAGGCGATCCCCTCGGGCTGTTTCGTGCGCGAGTATTCGCGCGCGCACATGGCGCAGCAACCCCGGCAGGTGACCGACCTCGTGGCGCTCTGGATCGCGCCGGGCGGTGCCGCGTTTGCCATTCTGGCGCGGATGGCCAACCAGGGCCACGCACGCAATTCGGGTCTTGCCGGGCTGGGTATGAGAGAAGAGGGGTTTTGCCCCACGGCACGGCGCTGCGTGGTCTATTGCGACGGCGGCGGGTTCGACATCACCCGCGTCGCCAGCGATTCGATCACCATCAGCACGCGGCACCTGCGGGTGACGGGGGGCGAAAGCTGCAGCGGCAGCGCACGGGTGTCGAACCTTGCCGAAGTCAGCGGGCAACCGACGCTCTATCGGCTGGATCGCCGCCCGAACGCGGTTTGCGGGGCGTTGCAATGAGACGCGTGCTCGCTCTTGCCGCGGCGATAGAAGCTCTGGCCTTGCCTGCGCTGGCTGACCTGCCGGTGAACGGCTGCTATGCGCATGATTACGACGCGGCGCATCTGGCGGCGCACCCGGCACAGGGCGTGGCCGCGCTCAGGCTGTGGTTCCATGATGAGGTGCCGGGGCAGACCGCGCGCCGGGCCGTCGCGGTCGAGGCACGGATGGCCGACCAGGGGCAGGGCGCGCGCGATGGTGTTGGTGGCCTGACCTTGACGCAATACGCCTATTGCGACAGCGAAACGGGGGTCTGCGGGGTGGAATGCGACGGCGGCTCCATCGTGGTCGAGCCGGGCGACACCGGGATCTCGATCACCACCGGCTTCTTCGTGATCGGCAATGACGATGTTTGTGGCGGGATCAGCGATCTCGCCGAGGCGACGGGACAGGTCACGCGCTACACGCTGGCGGCGGCGTCGATTGACGCCTGCGAGTCGCTCTGGCGTCAAAGCCCGTTGCCCGCGCCGGGCTGCTACGGCGTGGACTACGATACCGCATCCGAGGGGGTGATGGCGTTGCGGCTGCGGATGGATGACCCCGACCCGACGCTGGGCGAGGCCGCGTTCTCGATGCTGTCGGGCCGGTTGGGCGCGACGCTGGCTGAAGAGGGGCGTGCCGCCGCCGCGCGGATGGCGGGGGCGCGGGCCTCGCGCGCGCTGTGGTGCAGCACCTTTGACGGGGCCTGCCGGGCGCAGAGCGGAGACGGCTGGTTTGCGATCGATCCGGGCGAGGGGGACGAATTCGTGATCACGATTGCGCGGTTCGCGCTGTTTGGCCCGGGCACGCGGCAGTTCGACCTGTCGGAAAGCGGGCGTGCGCCTGCAGTGCATCGGTTGCGACCCTTGCCCGCGTCGCAATGCCGGGGGCTATGATGCGGGTGTTGGCCGGTCTGCTGGCGCTGAGCGTCGCCGCTCCTGCCTTGGCGCAGATGCCCGAGGATGCTTGCTACGCGATGCGCCTGACCCCACATGACCTGGCCCAGCAGCCAGAGCGGGGCGTGCAGGCGCTTTATGTGCATTTCGTCGCCCTGCGCGACTTCGAGGAATCCAGCAAGGGGCCGTGGCGGCATCTGCGCATCTCGGCGGTGATGGCCGATCAGGGGCAGGGCGCGCGCGACGGCGCGGTGGGCGCGACCCTGACCCAGGTCGCCGAGTGCCGGACCGGCGACATGCTGTGCTGGGCCTATGACAACACGTCCTTCCTGACCGTGCAGGTCCGCAGCGCGCAGGTTCTGGAGTTGCGAACCGACGATTTCGTCGTGGCCGATTTCGGTGAAAGCATGATGGCCAGCAACCTGGCCGAAACCATTGGGCAAGAGAGCGTCTACACGCTGTTTCGCCTTAACGACGGGCCCTGCCCGGTGGAGTGAGCGATGCGCATTGACTGTCCCTGTTGCGGGCCCCGTGACCGGGGGGAATACACCTACTATGGCGCGTCGGTCTATTTGGACCGCCCGGCCGAGGATGCGGGCCTCGATGCCTGGGACAGCTATCTGCACCTGCGCGACAACCCC
>JAGRMK010000048.1:2389-6419 GCA_020441345.1 Paracoccaceae bacterium | reverse complement strand
CCTTGTCGGTCTCGATCTCGGCGATAATCATTCCGGCGGTGACCGTGTCACCCTCCTTGACCAGCCATTTTGCCAGCGTGCCTTCTTCCATCGTCGGGGAAAGGGCGGGCATCAGAATTTGGATTGCCATGTCTGGACCTCCCTTAAACGTAGATATCGGCCCACAGAGCGGAGGCGTCCGGCTCGGGGCTGTCTTTGCTGAAATCGGCGGCTTCGTTGACGATCGCCTTGATGTCCTTGTCGATTGCCTTGAGCTCTTCGTCGGTGGCCAGATCGCCCGCGGTCAGCAGTTCGCGCACATGTTCGATGGCGTCGCGGGTTTCGCGCATCTTCTGCACCTCTTCGCGCGTCCGATATTTAGCCGGGTCGGACATCGAATGCCCGCGATAGCGATAGGTCATCATCTCCAGGATATAAGGTCCCTCGCCCGCGCGGCAGGCGGCGATCGCCTTTTCCGCGGCGGCCTTGACTGCCATCACATCCATTCCGTCGACAGCTTCGCCCTTGATTCCGTAAGCCGCGCCACGTTCCCACAAGCTGGGGGATTTCGTGGATCGTTTCATCGACGTGCCCATCGCGTAACCGTTGTTCTCGATCACGTAAACGACCGGCAGGTTCCACAACTCGGCCATGTTGTAGGATTCGTAAACCTGACCCTGGTTCGCGGCGCCGTCACCGAAATAGGTGAAGGTGACGTTGTCGTTGCCCGCATATTTGTCGGCAAAGGCCAACCCGGTTCCCAGCGGCACCTGCGCGCCGACGATACCATGCCCGCCGTAGAAATGCTTCTCGCGGGAGAACATGTGCATGGAGCCACCCTTGCCCTTGGAATAGCCCCCGACGCGGCCGGTCAATTCGGCCATCACACCCTTGGGGTCCATCCCGGCAACCAGCATGTGCCCGTGATCGCGGTAACTGGTGATGCGCTTGTCACCCTCTTTGGCGGCGGCTTCGATGCCGACCACAACGGCTTCCTGGCCGATGTAGAGGTGACAGAACCCACCGATAAGGCCCATGCCGTAGAGCTGGCCGGCCTTTTCCTCGAATCGACGGATCAACAACATTTCGCGGTAGTACTTAAGCAACTCTTCGCGTGAAATGTTTGACTTCTGCGTGGTTTTTCGTGTGGCCACTGATGCCTCCCCCCGAGAATGCAACTGCTGTGCGGATGATAGTTTAGTGTTAAACCATCTTCTACACCAAGCGTTCAAAAAACGCGAGACTCAATTGTGGCGTTAATTGCGAGGCCGCTATGCGTCAGGCGAATATCGTCCGGGCGCGATCCGGCGGTCAGCGCAGCACGATTTCGTCCGACCGCACCAGGCCCAGCGTGTCGCGTGCCTGCTGATCCAGCAGGTCGAGATCCAGATACCCGTCCGACAGCCGGCGCGTGCGGTTTTCGACCTGCGCAAGGTCCGCCGCCAGCCGGTCGCGTTCGGTGCGCAACAGATCTGCGTCGGCCTCTATCTGGATGCGGTTGAACAGCCCGTATTCCCCCTGCACGGCGGAAAAGGTCAGGTAGACACCAAAAGTGCCCGCCAGGGCATAAAACAGGACCGGACCGAAACTGAGACGTTTGCGTTGCATGTTGGTGCTCGCTGGATGCTGCTCTGTGGCCTCTGACCGGGCCTTGCGACCACGATGCCACAGCCGCGCCGCAAAGGAAATCCCCGCGATGCGGTCACATCACGAGGCCCGGTCTGCACCGCGACGTGGGGTCAGACTTGCCCGACTCGGCATCGCGACCGCAGGCTGCGTGCGACACACACGAGGAGCCAGCCATGCCCCGCGCCGAACCCCGCAGTCATCTGGGCACCCACGAGGTGTTCAACCAACCCGTGCCCCGGCACCGCGACCCCTGGGCCGATGATATCCCCCTGCGTGCGATCCTGGGTGAGGACGCCGACCTTGCGGCCCTGGGCGCCGCGCTGGGCAGCGCCGAGATCGCCGAGGCCGCGCGCGACGCACAGACCCGGCTTCCAGAATTGCGCACCTTCGATCGCAGCGGGCGACGCATCGACGAGGTGCATTTTCATCCGGGCTATCACCGGCTGATGGATCTGGGGCTGTCGGCGGGCTACGCCGCGACCGCCTGGGACGGCACCGGCAGCCATCTGAAGCACGCCGCGATCAACTACATGTTCAGCCAGGTTGAGCCGGGCGTCTGTTGTCCGATGACGATGACCTACGCCGCCGTGCCCGCGCTGGGTGCCGATCCGGCGCTTGCCGCGCTCTGGCAACCCAGGCTGATCGCCCGCGCCTATGACCCCTCGCGGCGTGCCGTGGCCGAAAAACCGGCGGTAACGCTGGGCATGGCGATGACTGAGAAGCAAGGCGGTTCGGACGTGCGCGCCAATTCCACCCGCGCGATCCCCGATGGCGAGGGGTATCGGCTGCATGGCCACAAGTGGTTCTGTTCGGCGCCGATGTGCGACGGGTTCCTGACGCTGGCCCAGACCGATGCCGGGATCACCTGTTTTCTGGTGCCGCGCTGGCTACCGGATGGCACGCGGAACCCGTTCACCATCCTGCGGCTCAAGGACAAGCTGGGCAACAAGGCGAATGCTTCGTCGGAAATCGAATACGACGGCACCTATGCGCATCGCCTGGGCGAAGACGGGCGCGGAGTGCAGACGATCATCGAAATGGTCCATCACACGCGGCTCGATACCGCGATGGCGCCCGCCGGGCTGATGCGTGCGGCATTGGCCGAGGCCGTGCACTGGGCACGCGGGCGCACGACGTTCCAGCGCAAGCTCATCGACCAGCCCTTGATGCGCGCGGTGCTGGCCGATCTGGCGCTCGAATCCGAATCGGCGCTGTTGCTGGCGCTGGATGTGGCGCGCGCCTTCGATGACCCGGCAAAACGCCCCTATGCGCGACTTTCGGTGGCGCTGGCGAAATTCCTTTCGAACAAGCGCGCGCCGGGAATGATCTATGAATGCATGGAGTGTCTGGGCGGTATGGGCTATGTCGAGGACACGCCCCTGCCGATGCTCTACCGCGAGGCCCCGCTCAATTCGATCTGGGAAGGGTCGGGCAACGTGATCTGCCTTGATATCCTGCGCACCCTGATGCGCGAACCCGAAGCAGGGGCGCAACTAAACGCCCGCCTCGATGCCGCGCGCGGACTCGATGCGCGCTTTGATATCGCTCTTGCCGCGCACCGGGACCGCTGGCCGTCCCTGCCGCCCGAATCGCAGGCGCGCTGGTTCGCGGAATCCCTCGCGACCCTGCTTGCCGGGGCGGTGATGCTGGCCGACAGCCCGGTCGCGCCCGACTATATCGGCGCCCGGATGGGTGATGCGCGGGGACAGGTCTTCGGCGCGGTGGGCGAGATCGACACGCGGGCGGTTCTGGCGCGTATCTGATCGCGGGGCCTCAGTCCACCGGAAGGCCGGCCTGCGGCAACAGAGTCGCGATCTTGTAGAGCAGGGTGCGCGCCGCGCGGTTGCGCGGATGCGCGTCGTCCTCGGCGATCAGCCGTAGCGCCTCGCCCAGCACCTCGGCTTCGTCTGGCGTCAGCGCGGTGGGCGGCAAGACAAGCGGTGTGCGCAGGATATACCCCAGCCCGCGCTCGCCCTCGACCGGGATTCCGGTCGCGGCCATCATCGCCATGTCCCGCCAGATGGTGCGCGTTGACACGCCCATGCGCCCCGACAGTTCCGCCGCCGTGTGCAGCTTTCCGTCGCGCAGGATCTGCACCAGATCATAGAGGCGCTGGTCTCGGTTCATCTCGGCACTCCCTTGCCGGAATACAGGGCCAACTGACAAAATACTGTCAGGAGACCGCGCCCGCCAGCCCCGATCCACCGTTTTCGGACTTTGCGCGCCCTTTGCCGCGGCCTAAGAGTCTCTCAAAGGATCCGGGCGCAGAGGCACCCATTCCCATTCCTCAAGGAGGTCATCATGGCTACCGCAAATCTGGTTACCCCGCTGTTCATCAACAATATCGGCCCCTGGGGCCTGCTGCTGATCGTTGTCGTCGTCCTGGTTCTGTTTGGACGCGGCAAGGTCGCGGGCCTGATGG
>JAGRMK010000048.1:0-2381 GCA_020441345.1 Paracoccaceae bacterium | reverse complement strand
GCATCACCGCCTTCAAGCGCGGTGTCAGTGACGGAGCAGAGGAGCTGGAAAACCAGCGCCAGGAAACCGCCGATGCCGCGCGCGACGTGACCCCGGCCAGCACCGCCGGATCCACCCGCGACAACAACCGCGACAACGCCTGAGGCACCTGTCCGGGGCATTTCAGTCCCGGACGACCATCCAAGGAGCGGGTCATGTTGGACATCGGCTGGTCCGAAATGCTGATCGTCGGCGTCGTGGCGCTGGTGGTGGTGGGTCCCAAGGACCTGCCAAAGATGTTCCACGCCGTCGGTGAATTCACGGGTAAGGCGCGCGGCATGGCGCGCGAATTCCAGCGCGCCATGGAAACCGCGGCCAAGGAGGCGGGTGTCGATGGCATCGCCAAGGATATCCGCAAGGTGACATCGGGACGGGCGCTCAAGGACGCGGTCGGCTTTGATGAGATCGAAAAGGATTTTCGGTCCATCGGGCGCGACATGACCGATGTGCGCAAGAGCCCCAAGGCCAAGACGATGCCCAAGGCGGCAACCGGCGCCGAAGTCGACGCTGAAACCGCGAAGCCAGCCGGCATGGTCTCTGTCGAGGACATGTTCGACGAAGCCGGAGCCGACGAGGCAGAAGCGCAGGATCACGACTCCGATCTGGCGGCGCGCAACGCCGAGATGTCCGCGGTCGAAGAGCAGCGCCTGATCCGGGCCCGGAAAATAGCCACCGCCCGCCAGCAGGCCGCAGAGATCCGCGCCCGCCGCGAGGCCGAAGAGGCCGAGCATGCCGCGCCCGAGCAGACCGCGCAGCAATGGCGCCCCGGCGCGCGCCAGGCCCCGGCGAAATCTGCGCCAGACGCCCCCGAAACCGTCGCCGAAACCGACACCGGCACCACGCCGACAGCGGCGCGGGCCCGGCCCGACGCCGAGAGCTGAGGTCAGAACCCCGTCATGGCCACCAAGACCCCCGCCCAGGACTCGATTGACGAAAGCTCGGCGCCGCTGATCGAGCATCTCGCCGAGCTACGCAACCGGATCATCAAATCCTTGCTCGCCTTCGTCGTGGCGATGATGCTGTGCTTCACCGTCTGGAGCCCGATCTTCAACTTCCTGACCAATCCACTCTGCGACGCGCTCGCCGACCGTGGCCAGGAATGCAACCTTGTGCTGATCCAGTTGCAAGAAGGCTTCTTCGTGGCGATCAACATCGCCATGCTGGGCGGCTTCGTGCTGGCTTTTCCGGTCATCGCCTTCCAGATGTGGCGCTTCGTGGCACCCGGACTTTACCGGTCCGAGAAGGGTGCGTTTTTGCCGTTCCTTCTGGCCTCGCCCTTCATGTTCTTTCTTGGCGCGGCCTTTGCCTTCTACATCGTCACGCCGATGGCCTATACCTTCTTCCTGAACTTCCAGCAGTTCGGCGGCGAGGCCACGGATGCCGCGACAACCGCCGCTACGGCTGTGGTCGATGGCGCGGCACCTGCCGCAGGCACGGCGGTCGAGGCCCTGCAACGCGCGGGCATCGCCTTTCAGGGCTCGGTCAACGAATACCTGCGCCTGACCACGAAATTCATCATTGCCTTCGGCCTGTGTTTCCAGCTTCCCGTGTTGCTGACGCTGATGGGCAAGGCAGGGCTGGTATCGGCCAAGGGGCTGCGCGCCGGGCGCAAATGGGCGATTGTCGGCATCCTGGTGCTGGCTGCCGTGGTGACGCCGCCGGATGTGGTGTCGCAGATCGTGCTCTTCGCGGCGGTCTACGGGCTCTATGAAATCTCCGTCCTGCTGGTTGCGCGTGTCGAAAGGAAACGCAACGCCCAACTGCGCGCCGATGGCTATCTTGATGACGAAGACGAAGACGTATGACCGACGCCACCCTTGCCCGGATTGCCGAGGCGCTCGAACGCCTCAGCCCGCCACCGGCCACTGCCCCCGATTTTGCCGCCGCCACCGCCTTTGTCTGGCACACCGCGCCCGACCGGCTTGAGCCCGTTGCGCGGGTCAGCCGGGTGCCGCTGGACCTGCTCCATGGCATCGACCGGGTGCGCAACATCCTGCTGGACAACACGCTGCAATTTGCCCGTGGTTTTGCCTCGAACAACGCGTTGTTGTGGGGCGCGCGTGGAATGGGAAAGTCCTCGCTGGTCAAGGCCATCCATGCCGCGGTGCTGGACCAGGGCCTGCCCTGCACCCTGGTCGAAATCCAGCGCGAGGATCTGCCCAGCGTCGGTCGCCTGCTGGGTCATCTGCGCGACGCCCCCGAGCAACGCTTCGTGCTGTTCTGCGACGACCTGAGTTTTTCGCATGACGACGAGCATTACAAATCGCTCAAGGCCCTGCTCGATGGCGGGATCGAAGGCCGGCCGGCCAATGTGATCCTCTATGCCACGTCGAACCGGCGCC
>JAGRMK010000526.1 GCA_020441345.1 Paracoccaceae bacterium | reverse complement strand
CTACCAGCTGAGCTACAGCGGCACTTTTCGCTAAGGGCGGCGATGCCGTCCCGCTCTGGTGGCGCGGTGTTTAGCACCGGGTCGGGGCCGTATCCAGCCCCTTTTTCCGGTTCCCGGTTGATTTTGCCTGTGGCTTACAAACCAAGGCGTCGTGTCTCGGCGAGGTCGATGACATCGGCCTCACGCGTTGCCTCCGAGGTCTGCGGAGCGGTGTCGGAGTGCGCGCGCGAAGGCTCGGTGCGGTCGGTCGTGTCGGTGTCCGCCCCGGTCGCTTCCACGATGTCTGCGTCCTCGGCATCAACGGGCGCCGGTTCGGCATCCGCGTCCTCGATATCGTCTGACTCGACAACCTCTGCCGTATCGCTCTCGGGCTCTGGCTGGGGCAGGGCGCCGACGATCAACGGCAACATTTCGGTGCCGGTGGCGCTGGGGCCGGAGCTATCGGGTGCGGATTTCCAGCTCAGCGTATCGAAACTGCCGCAGTTTTCGCACAACGCGTGCCAATCGGCATGGACGTGATGGCATTTGTCGCAGACCCATTGCGGTCCGCGAGAGGCAGTCAGCGCCCGGGCCAGCCAGGCGCGCACGACCTGGTCGTTGCTGCCTTCGCCGCGTTCGATAGCTGCCATGATGGTCATCACGCGCAGCGTCGGCGCGGTTTCGTGCAGGTCGCCGATGGCACGGCGCGCGGCGGGGAAATCCTCGGCCGCGATCAAGAGTTCGGCGCGGGTCTGGCGGGCCTCGTCACCCTCCACCAGCGACAGCAGGCTTTCAAACCGCTTGACCCGCGCGGCCGGGGCTTCGTCTGGGGCGATTGCGGCAAAGGCGCGGGCGAGATCGGGGTGCGGCTGGACTTTCCAGGCGCGCTTGATGACCTTGGCCGCCCCCGATTTCTTGCCACGCGCGATCAGCGATTCGGCAGCCGCAACCGCAGCTGGAACCAGGTCGGGCGACAGCTTGTTGGCCTCGATTGCCAAGTCCTGTGCCAGCGCGACGTTTTGCGTTTCGGCTTCGGCCTGCTGCAGGGTCAGGACGGCGTCGCGGCGCTTGTAGACGGCACGCGGCAAACGGCCAGAGCGCGAGGTTTCCAGCAGCGTGCGCCGCGCCCCAGACCAATCGCCAGCCTTGTTTTGCAGGGACATCAGCGTGTCCTGGGTTTCGGAGTGGCCAGGGCGCAGGGTCAGCGCGGTTTCGGCAAGCTTGCGGGCCTTGTCGGCATTCCCGGCCTCGATCTGCTGGTGCATCAACCCGCGCACACCGACGAATCGCGCGCGGTCCTCGTCCAGCAGGCGTTTGTAATACTCCTGCGCCAATTGCGTGTTGCCCTTGGATTGCGCGGACTGCGCCATCAGAAGATTTGTCAGCGTCTGGTTTTCCAACAGCTTTTCGGCGCGCCGGGCCTTGGTCAGGGCTTTGTCGCCCTCCCCGGCGGACAACGCCAGGAAACCCTCGGTCAGCGCCTCGAGCCCGCGGCGTTTGCGCGAGCGTTCGAAATAGCGGCTGATCGCGGTCTCATCGCCATTGATGAAGCGGATCGTCGCAACGGTCAGCCCGGCCAGCTTCAGCAGCAGCCAAAGGCCGCCCAGCAGAATCAGCGCCGCCAATGCCATCTGAATCGGGCCCAGCGTGAATTCGGTGTTCGCAAAGGCGATGCGCAACCCGGCGTCCTGGTCCATCAAGGCCTCGGCGCCCAGGGTCAAACCGGCAACGGCGGCCAGAAACAGAACGATTTTCAGAACGGTCCAGATCATCGTCTCAGCCCTCGTTACCCAGAAGTTGGTCTTGCATCGCATCCAGCGCCGCAAGCGCCGCTTGCCGTGCTTCGGCCTGCGCGCGCCAATCGGCCATGGCCGCAGCAGACGCGCCGGTCAGTGTATCCAGCTCGGACAGGGTTGTGGCCACGTCGCCCTGCCTGAGCGAGGCTTCGGCGCGCGACAGCACGGCATCGGCGCCGTCCCCGTCACGCGGCGCGAGCGAGCGCGCGCCGGTCTGGCTGCGCAGGAAGCTCATCACCCGGTCCCCGATCGGCGCGTCCGCGGCGGGGGCTTCGGCGGTCAGTGCGGCGCGAGCGGCGGGCGCAAAGGCGTCTTGCAGCGCGCCCAGCGTAATCAGCCCCTCGGCAAGCGGTGCCAGCGCATCGGGCACCTCAAGCGACCCGCGCAGGGTTTCCAGAGCCCCCGGCACGGCGGCACCGGATTCGGCGGCGGCGATCAGTTCGGCCAGGGCGGCGCGGGCGGCGATGCGGGCCTGCGCGGCTTCGATATCCTCCTCGCGTGAGGTCAGTTCACTGGCCTGTGCCTCGACTTGGGCGCGGGCGTCGGCCAGTGCGGCTTCGACGGCGGCGCGGGCCTGGGCGGTGATATCGGCTTCGATCTGGGCAATGCGGGTATTCAGCGGGGCGAGCGCGGCAGACAGTGCCTGCGCATCGAGTTCGGTGGCTTCCAGCGTGGCGATCCGGGCCAGGATTGGCGCCAGATCCCCGGCCAGATCGACGGGCGGCGCGGATTCCAGTGTGGCCACGCGGTCGCTCAGGGCCTGGGTGGCGGCGGCGGTCGGGTCGATGGCCGCCAGTCGCGCGTTGACCGGTGCCAGGGCCTCGGCGATTGCCGCAGCGATCCGGGTGTCGAGTTCGGTCGAAGCAACGCCCCCCGCAGTCGTCTCGACGGCGACGATCCGACGTTCGAGCGACGCGGTATCGGCCGGGCGCCAGCCCTCGGGAAAAAAGGCCAGGGTTGCCGCCGCCCCGATCGCCGCTGCGATCACGCCGCCGATGACCATGCCGGCGATGCCGCTTCCGCCGGATGGCGTGACGCCTCCGGTCTGGGCGGCGGGCTCGGTGGCCGGGAATGCGGCGGTTGCGGCGCTGGCGACGGGCGCGCCGGTTTGTGCCGGGGTTTCGGCTGGCGCGGATTCGGGCCCAGAACCGGTCGTGGCGGGTTCGTCATCCGGCAGGCCGGATGCCTGGGTGCCGGTTTCCAATCCGCCCGCGTCGGCGATCTGGTCGGTTTCGCTGTCGGTAGCAAGCGTGATCTCTTCCGCGACGACATCTTCAGGCAAGTCGATGGGGGCATCAGTCGCGTCTGTAACCGCGCCTCCGGGGATCGTATCCTCTGACGGTGTGCCGCCGGTCACGGTCGCATTCTGCGGGGTGTTGGTGTCATCCGGTTTGGCCGCCCTGGTGCGGTTTCGCTTTTTTTCCGGCATCTTCCTCTCCTCGGCCCCGCACGCCAAAGTATCGTGGCGTCTTCTGTTACTTATCGCCTGTCGGGTCTCGCCTCAAGGTATCGTGGCGCTCCTGCGACATTGCCAGCAGGATCGCGCGCACCATTCCATCCGAGTCAGGGGTCAGGGCGATGATCGTGCCATGGCGCAGGTCTTCGGGCAAACGCGCGGCGCAATTGTCGCTGATCGCAACCAGCCGCAAGCCCTGCGGCCGCGTGGCGCCCAGGTGCTGCGCGAACCGGTCGGCGGCGCGGGGTGAAAACAGCGGTGCGACGACGCAGGGCGCGGTTTTCATCCGGTCCAGAACCTCGGGCGGCCAGGCCAGCGGGCGGGCTTCGTAGACCACGGTGCCGCGCACCGCGATGCCATGCGGTGCCAGCGCCGCCACCAGATCCCGTGCCAGATGGACGCCATGCGCATGCACCAGCGGCCCCTCGGGTTTCGCCCGCACCAGCCGCGCGATCAGGGTTTCGGCGTCGCCACCCCCCTCGTGCACCACATACCCGGCCCGCGCGGCGGCCTTGGCCGTGGCCGGGCCGACGCACCAGGCCGGCAGGCCCCGCAAAGGCAACCCGGTGAGAGGTGGCACCGCGTTGACGGATGTCAGGATCAGACCCGCCGCATCGGTGAACACCGCCGGATCGAAGGCGACCGGCGCAACCTCGGACAGGGGCGCAATCAGCAGGTCGATGTCACCCCCGATCCGTTCGGCAAAGCGCCGGGCCTGTGGTTCGGGGCGGGTAAGCAGCAAGAGTGGACGCATCAAAGCCCCTTGTCGCGCCCATTGTCTGCGGCGCGCCCCGATGATACGTCGGCCCGCAAGCCAACTGCAACCGGCCCCGGCGCTGACCCGAAGCGAGCCTCCATGACCGAGACGCTGACATTCCTGGGTATTGAATCGAGTTGCGACGACACCGGCGCGGCCGTCGTCCGGCACAGGCCCGGCGAAGCGGCGCAGGTTCTGTCCAACATCGTTGCCGGGCAGACCGAGCTGCATGCCCAGTTTGGCGGCGTGGTGCCGGAACTCGCGGCACGGGCGCATGTCGTCAAGCTGGATCTGGTGGTTGAACAGGCGCTGTCGCAGGCGCGTGTCGGGCTGGGCGATCTTGACGCAATCGCTGTGACCGCCGGTCCTGGCCTGATCGGCGGCGTGTTGTCCGGGGTGATGCTGGCCAAGGGGTTGAGCGCGGCGACCGGCAAGCCGCTGGTCGGGGTGAATCACCTGGCGGGGCATGCGCTGACGCCACGGCTGACCGATAGCGTGGCGTTTCCCTATCTGATGCTGCTGGTTTCGGGCGGGCATTGCCAGTTTCTGCGCGTCGATGGACCCGAGGCGTTTACCCGCCTGGGCGGCACTATCGACGACGCCCCCGGCGAGGCTTTCGACAAGACCGCCAAGCTGCTGGGCCTGCCGCAACCCGGTGGCCCCAGTGTCGAGGCCGAGGCGAGGCTGGGCGACCCGCGCCGCTTTGCCTTTCCGCGCCCGTTGCTGGATCGACCGGGATGCGATCTGTCGTTCTCGGGGCTGAAAACCGCGTTGATGCGCGCGCGCGACGCGCTGGTGTCCGAAAAGAACGGTCTGACACGGCAGGACCGCGCCGATCTTTGTG
>JAGRMK010000525.1 GCA_020441345.1 Paracoccaceae bacterium | reverse complement strand
GCGATGAAGACGATGATCAGCGCCTGGATGATGCCGATCAGGTCGATGGAAACCCCGGCGTCGACCTGCATCTGCCGTCCGCCCGCCTCAAGGGCGCCGAACAGCAGGCCGGCCAGCAACACGCCCCAGGGATGCGACCGTCCCAAAAGCGCCACGGCAATCGCGTCAAACCCGATGCCCGCCGAAAACCCGGGCGACGCCCGGCCCAGAACGCCGCTGACCTGGTTGGCACCGGCCAGCCCAGAGAGCGCGCCGGCCAGCCCCATCGCCAGAACGATGATCAGCCCCGCTTTCATCCCGGCATAGCGCGCCGCATCGGGGCTTTCGCCGCTGGCACGCAATTCAAACCCCAGCCGGGTCTTGAACAGCAGCCAGTAGATGAACACGACCGCCGCGATCATCAGGAAAACACCCGCGTGCAGCCGCAGGTTCGGGCCATACCAGTCCAGCAAATGCGGCAACCGGGCGCTTTCGAGCACCGATTTCGAGATCGGGTCGGACCGCCCCTCGCGCTGGATAAAGTCGTTGCGCAGCATGTAGTCGACCAGCCGGTAGGAAATCAGGTTCAGCATGATCGTCGAGATCACCTCGTGCGCGCCGGTGGCGGCCCGCAGCCAGCCGGCGATGGCGGCATAAAGCCCGCCAACCGTGGCGCCGACCAGCAAGACCAGCGGCACGTGGATGATCATCGGCAGCCCGGCAAAGCTGAATCCGGCGACCACGGCGGCCATGCCCCCCATCAACAACTGCCCTTCGGCGCCGATGTTGAACATCCCCGCCCGGAAGCCCAGCGCAATACCCAGCCCGGCCAGGGTCAAGGGGATCGCGGCGGTCAGGGTTTCGGAAATGGCGGCAACCGAGCCCAGTGAGCCGCTGAGCAGCGCGACATAGGACCGGCCGATGGTCGGAAGATCCACGTTTGTCGCCAGCATCGCCACCGCGCCAAGCGCCAGGGCCACGACCACGGCAAAGATCGGCACGACGACCAGATCCTCGAGTGCGGCGCGATCCGGCGCGGCCCGCTTGAGCAGGGACTCGGACAGGGTTGTGGTGGTTTCGGTATGTTTGCTCATGCCGCCGCTCCCTCGTATCGGCCAGCCATCGCCAGACCGATCGTTGTCTTGTCTGCAGTCGACGCGTCGAATTCTGCGACGATCCGGCCTTTGAACATCACCAGGATCCGGTCGGACAGTGCCAGGATCTCATCGAGTTCGGAAGAGACGATCAGCACGCCATCGCCCTCGTCGCGGGCATGGGCGATGCGGCTGTGAATGTATTCGATCGACCCGACATCGAGCCCGCGCGTCGGTTGCGAGGCGATCAGAAGTTCGGTGTCGCGCGACAATTCGCGCGCGACGATCACCTTTTGCTGGTTGCCGCCCGACAGGGTGCTGACCGCGTCAAAGATGGATTCCGTGCGCACGTCGAAATCCTGCACGCCGCGTGCCGCCGCCTTGTTGATGACCCCCCAGCGCATCGACGGCCCCTTGGAAAACCGGTCGTCGTAATAGCAGTCCAGCACCATGTTCTCGGCGATGGTGAAGGCCGGGATCAAGCCGGTGCGCTGCCGATCCTCGGGGATGTGGGCAAAGCCCAGCTTGTGCCGCTCGCGGGCGCTGGCACGGGTGATGTCCTGCCCCTTGAACGAGACATGCCCGCCCGATACGCGGGACAACCCGGTCAAGGCCTCGACCAGGGCGGATTGCCCGTTGCCTTGCACCCCGGCAATGCCGACGATCTCGCCGCTGCGCACGACCATGCTCACGTCGTCCACCGCGATGTCGTCGTTGTCGCGCAGCACCGTCAGGTCCGTTACCTCAAGCAAGGGCTTGCCCGGCTGGAACGGTTTCTTGTCCACGTCGAACCGCACCGGACGGCCGACCATCATCTCGGCGAGCTCGGATTCGGACAGGGCATTGGGATGATCGGCATGGCCGACGATTTCGCCACGCCGCAGGACGGCAATCCGGTCCGCGATCTCGCGAATTTCGCCCAGCTTGTGAGTGATGAAGATGATCGCCTTGCCGCTGTCGCGCAAGCCTTTGACGATCTTGAAGAAATCGATGACTTCCTGGGGGGTCAGAACGGCGGTCGGTTCATCGAAGATCACCAGATCCGCCGAGCGGAACAGCACCTTGATGATTTCAACGCGCTGCTGCACGCCCACTGGCAGGGAGTCGATCAGCGCATCTGGATCGACTTCCAACCCGTAGGCATCGTTGATCTCGCGCACCTGCGCACGGGCCTTAGCCAGATCAAGGCGATCGAAACGGCCCGTTGGCTCTACTCCCAGCACGACATTCTCGGCGACGGTAAAGACCGGGATCAGCATGAAATGCTGGTGCACCATGCCGATGCC
>JAGRMK010000047.1 GCA_020441345.1 Paracoccaceae bacterium | reverse complement strand
GCGACGAGGAACGAGAAGATCCCCAGCGCTTCGGCGAACGCGATGCCGATGAACAGCGTGGCGGTCTGGCCGGCGGCAGCCGACGGGTTGCGCAGCGCGCCCGACAGGAAGTTGCCGGCAACGTTGCCCACACCCACAGCAGCCCCACCCATGCCCATGCAGGCCAGGCCAGCGCCGATGTAAGCACCCATTTGTACGATATCGCCAGTCATTTTACAGCTCCTAGTTTGGAATTGGCAGGTAAGCGGAAGCCCGACCTCAGTGGTGCGGATGCAGCGCATCCTTCAGATACACGCAGGTCAGGATCGTGAAGACGTAGGCCTGAATGAAGGCTACGAGAATTTCGAGGCCGTACATCGCGGTAATCGCGATGATCGACAGGGGGGTCACGGCAATACCGATGCCGGAAATAAGGATCAGCGGCGCGAAGGCGGCAAAGACCTTGATCACGGCGTGACCGGCCATCATGTTGCCAGCAAGACGAATGGAGTGGCTGACCGGGCGCACGAAGTAGCTGATCACCTCGATCAAGGCCAGGATCGGACGCAGCGCCAGCGGCGCCGACGACACCCAGAACAGACCCAGAAAGCCGACACCGTTCTTGACAAAGCCGACAATCGTCACCGTCAGGAACACCGCAACCGCCAGAACCGCGGTCACCGCGATATGCGAGGTCGGTGTGAAGGCCATCGGCAGCAGGCCGAGGAAGTTCGAAAAGACGATGAACAGGAACAGCGTGAAGATATAGGGGAAGAATTTCAGCGCATCCTTGCCGGCGACATCCTCGACCATCTTGTGAACAAAACCATAGGCCAGCTCGGCGATTGACTGGATGCGGGTCGGCACGATGGCCCGCCCACGGGTGCCCGTGACGAACAGCAGCGCCGCCGCGATGACCGCCAGCGCCATCCACAGCGTCGCGTTCGACACGGTGTAAAAGCTCAGCTCGTCGCCGCCGAACAGCGGACGCACGATGAACTGATCCATCGGATGGAAAGCCAGGCCTTCGCCATGTTGATCGGCTGCCACGATTAGTCCCCTTCGTCCCCGGCGGTCTTGCCCGCCTCTATCATGCTCCGGCGCTGGACATCGGCGGCGGTACGCATCATCACGCGCATCCCGGCCGCCAGGCCCAGCAAAACGAACAGCACCAGAAAGATCGGCATGGTGCCCAACAGCACGTCCAACCCGTATCCGATGCCAAAACCGATCAGCAGACCGGCTACAAGCTCTGTCACCATGCGCCACGCGTGTTGCGCCATCTCATGGCCGTCCGCCACCTTGGGTTCCGGCGCTTGCGCCTTTTTCAGCTTCGCGAGCCGCTCGTCGAGCGCGCGAAGTCGCTCCAGATCGTTCGGATCACTCATGTCTGAAAGCCCTCAGGACAGTCGGGCGGAACCTAGGTGCGAAGGGGCACAGAGTCAAGCATCAATACCAAGCCCTAAGTTATTGTAATAGCTATATTTTAATTTGTTACGGCGCCCTGTTGCAACGCTGTCAGGCGCTATCGTCCGCCTCTGCGTCATTCAACCATCCGGTTGATTGTTCCCGCGCTCGCAGGCAGACTGCGCGCCATGACCCATGGCCCGGACACCCTTGATGCGATCTTCATGGCGCTGGCCGACCCCACGCGCCGGGCGATCCTGTCGCTGTTGCTCGAAGACGACATGGCGGTCACCGATGTCGCCGAACCCTTCGCGATGTCGCTGGCGGGGATCTCGAAGCACCTTGCCATCCTCGCGGCGGCGGGACTGATCAGCCAGGAGAAACGCGGCCGCGTGAAATGGTGCAAGCTGGAGCCCG
>JAGRMK010000524.1 GCA_020441345.1 Paracoccaceae bacterium | reverse complement strand
GGAACCGCGCCACGAGCCCCGCCACGAGCCCCGTCAGGACGCCCGCCCCGAGCCGCGCTTCGAGACGCGCCAGCAAGCTTACGCCCCGCAGCCGGAACCGCGACAGGCCTATGCCCCCGAACCCAAGGCGCCGGTTCAGGACGAGTTCGATCTGGACGATATCCTGGGCGAACAGGCAGCGTCGCCGCGCCCGACCGTCGTTCTGAACGCGCCGCGCCATCATCCCGCGCCTCAGCCGCAACCGCAGCACCGGACCCCGGATGCGAGCAATTTCACGGCGCCCACGCGGGAGCGGACCGTGGGCCAGCCCTCGCCCGAGACCCTGGCACGCCTGCGCCAGGCCGTGATGAAGCAACCCGACGCCGACGCATCCCGGCAGGATCCGCGCCAGCAGCAACCGCGCGCGCCCCAGCCCGAACCGCAGGAACGGCCGCGCCGCAGCGGTCTGGGCAGCCTGATTCATCGCATGGCTGGCAGCGGCTCCGAGGCCCCGGCACCCGCCGCGCGCGTGCAGCCGCCGGTGCATTCCTATGACGACGAGCCGCAGCATCGCGGCTCGCACGAGCGGATCGAGATCCCGGCTTTCCTGCGTCGCCAGGCAAATTGACGCTCACGAAACCGTGCCGGGCCATCACATCCAGCACCCCAAAAATCCAGGAAGAACCGGCGAACGCCGGTTCTTTTTTTATTATAAACAATGGATTACCTGTTTGATTTCACGGGTGCGCGGAAACTCGCGCATCCGTGAGGGCTCTGTTACATGGTGTTACAAAGCGTGACTTGAGGTCTGGACGCGCCCTTTCTAAACATCAATCACGCCCCATCAGGACAGGCTGAAAATTCCGTGCAGACCACTCTTCAGACATCGGTTCGCTTCACTGGCATTGCCCTGCATTCCGGGCAAGAGGTGACGCTGGACGTCCGGCCTGCGCCCGCGCATCACGGCATCGTGTTCGAACGCGCCGATTTGTCGGGGCCGGTGGCCGCGCGTTGCGTGACGGTCGGGGCCGAGGCCGTGATCGAGGCCAATCTGTGCACCCGGATCGGCAACCCGCAGGGCGTCACGGTTTCGACCATCGAACATCTGATGGCAGCCCTTGCGGGATGCGGGATCCACAACGCGCTGATCGTTCTGGATGGTCCCGAGGTTCCGATCCTCGACGGGTCGTCGCGGCCATTTGTTGCGGCGTTTGTCGAGGCGGGGATGAAGACCCAGAATGCGCCGCTCCTCGCCCTGCGCGTGCTGCGCCCGATCGAGGTGCGGATCAACGACGCCTGGGCGCGGCTGGAACCCGCCGAGCATCTGTCGATCGCGTTCGAGATCGACTTTCCCGATTCGGCGATTGGCCGTCAGCAGCTTGAACTGACGCTGTGCAATGGCACCTTCGTGCGGGAACTCAGCGATTGCCGCACCTTCTGCCGCCAGTCCGATGTCGATTTCATGCGTGCCAATGGCCTGGCGCTGGGCGGAACCTATGAAAACGCGGTCGTCGTCCAGGGGGATGCGGTCCTCAGTCCTGGCGGCCTGCGTCGCGCCAATGAACCCGTGCGCCACAAGATGCTGGATGCGATGGGGGATCTGGCGCTTGCCGGTGCGCCAATCCTTGGCCGCTACGTTGGACACCGCGCGGGTCATACCCTCACCGGTCGGCTTGTCCGGGCGCTGCTGGCCGATCCGCTGGCCTTTGAATGGGTGTCCGTCGACAGTGACCAGGCGCATTCGATGCCCGGCGCTGGCGTGTGTGCGGCCGATCTGGCCGTGACGGCCTGACGGCTGTTGCCGCGGACGCATTCCTTTCCGTGTGATCCTGCGCGCGTCGCCGCATTTCGCGCAAAGGCGTTTTGCGCAGCCCCGGCAACTGTGTTAGGGAATCCGCCAGCATCCGCGTTTGGCGGTGGGGATTCGGTGCGTCGTTTCTAGGCGTGACCAAGGGGACGACTCAGGAATGAAGAACGCCATGCATGGAACCGCGCGCAAGGTCGCGTCGTTGGCCCTGACCGGGGCGCTTGTCTTGACTGTTGCGGCCTGCTCGAATCGGGTCTCAGTGGATGAACCGCTTGACGGGTTCACCGCGGAACAGATCTTTCAGCGTGGTGAATATGTGCTGGAGACCAATCCACGGGCCGAATCCTCGCTGCGCTATTTCCGCGAAATCGAGCGGCTCTATCCCTATACCGATTGGGCCCGCCGGTCGATCGTGATGCAGGCCTACGCGCTGCACCGCCAAGGCGATTACGACGAGGCCCGAGCCACCGCGCAGCGTTTCCTCGATCAGTATCCTGGCGATCCCGATGCGGCCTGGGCGGCCTATATCGTTGCCCTGACCTATTATGACCAGATCGAGGATGTGGGCCGTGACCAGGGGCTGACCTTTCAGGCCTTGCGCCATCTGCGCTACGTGATCGAGGAATACCCGAACTCCGAATACGCGCGTTCCGCGGTGCTCAAGTTCGATCTGGCATTTGATCGACTGGCGGCGAAGGAAATGGAAATCGGGCGCTATTACCTGGCGCGCGGCAATTACGCGGCGGCCGTCAACCGGTTCCGCGCCGTGGTCGAGCAATACCAGACCACCACCCACACGCCCGAGGCGCTGCATCGGCTGGTCGAATCCTATCTCGCGCTAGGCCTGCGGTCCGAAGCCCAGACGGCGGGCGCAATTCTGGGGCACAATTTCCGCTCGAGCCCGTTCTACGAAGACAGCTACCGGTTGCTGACCCGCGCCGGGTTGACCGACGATGCCGATGGCGAAAGCTGGTTACGCGAGATCTATCGCCGGACGGTTCGCGGCGACTGGATCTGACGCGAGCAGGGAACGGGCAGGGGATCAGAGGCCGCCATGCTGCGCACATTGTCGATCCGCGATATGCTGCTGATCGACCGGTTGGAATTGGAATTCCAGCCGGGTCTCAATGTGCTGACCGGAGAAACCGGCGCGGGCAAATCGATCCTGCTGGATTCCCTGGGGTTCGTTCTGGGCTGGCGCGGACGGGCCGATCTGGTTCGCCAGGGGGCCACCCAGGGTGAAGTCGAAGCGGTCTTTGAACTGTCGGCGGATCATCCGGCTCTGGCGGTTCTGGCCGAGGCCGGAATCGACCATGACGACGCCGTGATCCTGCGCCGGATCAACACCGCCGAGGGCCGCAAGACCGCCTGGATCAACGACCGGCGCGCCTCGGGCGAGGTCCTGCGCGCGCTGTCCGAGACGCTGGTCGAACTGCATGGGCAGCACGATGACCGCGGTCTGCTGAACCCGCGTGGACACCGGCAGTTGCTTGATACCTTTGCCGGGGTCGATCCCGAACTCGCCGTCGCTCGCGCCGCCTGGCGTGGCCTTGCCGAGGCCCGCCGCCGCCGCGCGGCCGCCGAAGCGCGGCTGACCGAATTGCGGGCCGAAGAAGATTTTCTGCGCCATGCGGTCAAGGAACTCGATCAACTCGATCCGCAACCGGGCGAAGAGGCAGAACTCGACACCCGCCGCCGCCTGATGCAATCCGCGACGCGTCTGCGCGAGGACGTGGTGCGCGCGGGCAAGGCTTTGGGGGACGAAGGCGCAGAGCATCTCTGCCTCGATGCGCTGCGCTGGCTCGAGGGCGCGGCCGATGGCGTCGAGGGCCGTCTCGACGCGGCCATCGACTCGCTGACCCGCGCCCTGTCAGACCTCGCCGAAGCCCAGGCGGGGGTCGAGACTTGCCTCGATGCGATGGATACCGACCCCGCGACTCTGGAACAGGTCGAGGAACGGCTTTTCGCCCTGCGCGGGCTTGCGCGCAAACACGGTGTGCTGGCCGATGACCTGGGGGGCCATGCCGAGATCCTGCGCGAGCGTCTGGCAGCACTGGATGCGGGCGACAGCGGCTTGTCGAAACTCGCCCAGGCCGAAACCGAGGCCGCTCGCGCGCACCAGGCGGCCTGTGTGGCGCTGACCGCCCGCCGCACCGCCGCCGCGGCCACGCTCGATCAGGCGATGGCGCGCGAACTTGCGCCCTTGAAAATGGAACGCGCGGTGTTCCAGACAGTCATCGACCCCGCCGAGCCGGGGCCAGAAGGCGCCGATGCCGTGACCTTCGAGCTCTCGACAAACCCCGGTGCCCCAGCCGTTGCGCTGAACCGCATCGCCTCGGGCGGTGAGTTGTCGCGCTTCTTGCTGGCGCTCAAAGTGTGACTGA
>JAGRMK010000046.1 GCA_020441345.1 Paracoccaceae bacterium | reverse complement strand
CGGTCGTTCATCTCGGCGGCGTCGTTCCAGGAAACCACGCGCGTGCTGACTGAGGCCTCTGTCATCGGCAAGCGCGACAAGCTGGTCGGTCTGAAAGAGAACGTCATCGTTGGCCGCCTGATCCCGGCGGGCACGGGCGGCGTGGCGACCGCGACCAAGAAGATCGCCGCGGATCGTGACCAGGAGGTCATCGAACAGCGCCGCGCCGAGGCCGAAGCGGTCCTCGTTGCGGCCCCGGTCGAAGCCGCCGATCACGGCTTCGCCGCACCCGAGGACGGCGACGAGCGCTGAGCCGCTTCCGTTCTGGATAAACCTTATCCCCCCGCAGCCGCGCGTTGCGGGGGGTTTTCTTTTCACCTGTTAAGCGTCACTCTGCCGCGAAACCCCTGACCAGATCGCGGAGCCATGCAGTCCGAGAACCTCCAAGGCGCGTTCCTGATGATGGCCGCGATGGCCCTGTTCACCGTGTCGGATACGGTGATGAAGCTGCTGGGCGGTGAATTGCCGATGTTCCAGACCCTGCTCTGGCGCGGGTTGGTGATCAGTGGCGTTTTGTTCCTGCTGGCGCGGCGTGCCGGGGCGTTCGCGGCGGTCCTGAGCCCGCTTGACCGACGGCTCGTCGCCCTGCGCGCGGTGGTCGAGGTCATTTCGACCTGGTTTTTCCTGCAAGCCCTCTATCACATGCCACTGGCCAACCTGACGGCCGTGATGCAAGCACTGCCGCTTACGGTGACGCTGGCGGCTGCCTTGTTCTTGGGCGAGCCGGTCGGTTGGAAACGGATCGCGGCGATTGTCATCGGATTTCTGGGGATCTTGCTGATTGTGCGTCCGGGGACCGAGGGGTTCGGTCTGCATTCGACCTATGCTCTGATTACCGTGATACTGGTGACGGCGCGCGATTTGGCAACGCGGCGTATGTCGCGGTCGGTGCCCACGTTCCGTGTCGCGTTCTGGAGCATGTCGAGCGTGACCGCCCTGGGCGCGATCGGATCCGTGAGCGAAACATGGGTCTTGCCGACGGCGGGGCAATTCGGCTTGCTGGCAGGGACCGCGTCTTGCCTGATCATCGCGTCGCTGCTGACGGTGATGGCGGTCCGGCGCGGCGAGTTGGGGTTTGTCACACCATTCCGCTATACGGGTCTGGTCTGGGCGCTGGTCTTGGGGTTCGTGGTGTTCGGCGATTGGCCGACTGGACTAACGTTGCTCGGGGCCGGCCTGGTGGTCGCAACCGGGTTGTTTACGTTGTATCGAGAGCGCCAGATGAAACGTGCCGCACGCGTCGCGGCCTTGGGAAGGCCATAGCGATGGCGCGTCTCCGCTGGCTCTGGGGCCGCAAACCGGCACCTACACCGCCACCCACACCGGCAGAGACGCTGCCGGTCGCGGCGTTTCAAAACCGGATCGTCGGGGTCGTGCGCTTTTCCTTTCCCGCGTTGACCGGGTTTGCAAGTATCCCGCGCGAGGCCGAAGCCGCGAAGGCCGTGCTCTATCACCCGGATCGGCTGGCGCGCCGTTTTGCCCTGTTCGAGGCGCTGACCCTGCCGTCGATCCAGGCCCAGACCGACCCGGATTTCCAGCTGGGCTTCGTGATCGGCGATGATTTTCCCGCGCCATGGCGACAGCGCCTGGAAAGCCTGCTGGCACAGGTGCCACAGGCTTTCCTGTTCCCACACGCCCCGGCGCCAAATTTCCGCGCCACCCATGCCGCGTTCAAGGCCGCCGACCTGACGGGGGCGACGCATCTGACCTCGTTCCGGCTGGATGACGACGACGCGGTTGACCGCAAGTTCATCGCCCGACTGCGGCATCAGGCGAAAAGCCTGTATCCGCTGTGCCGCCATTCGCCCTATGTCATCAGCCAGAATCGCGGCTTCTATGCCGAGACCGGCGAGATGGGAGGCGATGTCTATGACGTGCAGGAACGCACTCCGATCGGCATCGGCGTGGCGTTGGTCGCCGGGGTCAAGTCGGGGCATACCGTGTTCATCTACAACCACCGCGATCTGGCAGAACGCTATAACGCCTATGCCGACGCCGTGACGCCGGCCTTCGTGCGCTCTGTGCATCGTGACAACGATGCAAAACCCCATGTTGCGGGGTCCAAGCGCCTGATCGGCCAGGACGAGGTGCGCGCCCTGATCGCGCAGCATTTCCCGTTTACCGTCGACGATCTGAAGCGCCTGTAGCGGAACGCCGGGCAGGGGGCGCAGGCGGTGCTGCCCTGTGTTGACAAGCCCCGCGACTCTGCCTATACGGCGCGCACCCGGGTTCGCTTTGGCGTGACTCGGGGCTTTAAAATATACCACGTGGTCATGACCCGGGCGATGCAAGCCCCGATCCTCTGATATCCCGCCGCTGCGCTTTTCCTCGGAATGGATGCGCAGTGGTTTTGTGCTTTGCGGACGCGCAGGGTGCACCGAGACGAACTGCCCCCGGAAACCTCTCTGACGAGAGACGGGTGAACGGGTTGCAAGATAGGGCGAGTTATTAATGCCGACGATCCAACAGCTGATCCGCAAGCCGCGGCAGCCGAAAGTTAAACGCTCCAAGTCACAGCACCTGGAGAACTGCCCGCAGAAGCGTGGCGTTTGCACGCGCGTCTATACCACGACGCCGAAAAAGCCGAACTCCGCTATGCGGAAGGTTGCCAAGGTCCGTCTGACCAATGGCTTCGAAGTCATCAGCTACATCCCCGGCGAAAAGCACAACCTGCAAGAGCACTCTGTCGTGCTCATTCGCGGCGGTCGGGTCAAAGACCTTCCGGGTGTCCGGTATCACATCCTGCGCGGTGTGCTGGATACCCAAGGCGTCAAAGATCGTCGTCAGCGTCGCTCGAAATACGGCGCGAAGCGTCCGAA
>JAGRMK010000523.1 GCA_020441345.1 Paracoccaceae bacterium | reverse complement strand
CCTATCGCATGACCGGCGATCTGGACTATCTGATCCGCGCCCGGGTCAACGATGTGAAATCCTATGACGCGCTATATCAACGCCTCACGCGGAAGGTCGATCTGGCGGATGTCTCGGCCAGTTTCGTGATGGAGGAGCTGAAGGACACAACCGCGTTGCCGCTTTAGGCGGCGCACCCCGACAGGAAGAAAGGGGGGGGTTTCCCCCCCGCGGCTACGCCGAATTCACCCCCAGGATATTTATTGACAGACGATGAAGCCGGTTTCCGTTTACAGCTCGGCGTCATCGACCAGTTCGACCACCACCAGATCCCGCACCGACGCTCCGCGCGCATGGGATAAGGCGGACTGATATTCAGGCGAATGATAGCAGGACTCACCCGCTTCGAGGGACGGGAAGACCGCGACCACGTGCCGGGCGCGATCCGCCCCTTCGAGGGTCACGTAACGTGCCGCGCGGGCGATGAACCGGCCGCCATACTGGGCGATGGCCGGCCCGGCCCCCGCGGCGTAGCGGCCATAGGCCTCGGGGTCGGTCACTTCGACATGGGCAATCCAGAGGGCCTTGGGCATCATTTCTCTCCGATCACGGCCTCGGCCGCCTTGATGGCTGCATCGACTCCGGACATATCGGCGCCGCCACCCTGCGCCAGATCGGCACGGCCACCGCCGCCCTTGCCGCCGAGTGCGGCAACCGCCGCCCGCAGCACGTCTACAGCCGAAAGCCTGGCGGTCAGGTCGCCGGTCACCCCAGCCGCGACCGCAGGTTTCGCGCCGGTATCGGCGATCAGCAGCACGACCCCTGAGCCCAGCTTGTCCTTGAGCGCGTCGACCATCGGCGGCAAGTCCTTGCCGGAGACGCCGGTCAGGACCTGAGCTAAGAATTTCACGCCGCCCACGTCGCGCACCTCGACGGCGGCGGTGCCGCCGCCTCCCATTGCGAGATCCCGCTTGAGCCGGGCAACTTCATTGGCCAATTCGCGCCGCTCTTCGGCCAGCCCCTTGACCCGATCGACGATCTCGGCAACCGGTGTCTTGAGCACGGTTGCAACATCGTTCAACCGCGCGTCCTGCAATCGCAGATGGGCCAGCGCGGCCTCTCCGGTCAAGGCCTCGATCCGGCGCACCCCCGACGACGAGGCGGAATCGCCGAGCAGGACGAAGGCACCGATGTCTCCCGTGCGCGTCACATGCGTGCCGCCACACAGTTCGAGCGAATAGGTGTTTGACTCTGTGCCTTTGCCCGAACCCGCCAGGTGGCCCATCGACACGACACGGACCTCGTCGCCATATTTCTCGCCGAACAAGGCCTGCGCGCCGATCGCACGAGCATCGTCGGGGGTCATGATCCGGGTCTGCACCGGCGCGTTCTGCCGAATGTAGGCGTTCACCTCGGCCTCGACCGTCGAAAGTTCCGTAGGCTCCAGCCCCTTGCCGTGACTGAAATCGAAGCGCAACCGATCCGGGGCGTTCAGCGAGCCCCGCTGCGCCACGTGGTCGCCCAGCGACCGGCGCAATGCCTCGTGCAACAGATGCGTCGCAGAGTGGTTGGCGCGAATCGCGCGGCGCCGTTCGTGGCCAACCTCGAGCTTGACCGGAACGCCGCGCTTCAAAATGCCCTCGGTCACCGTCGCCATATGCACGAAGACGCCGGCCATCTTCTTTGTGTCATGCACCTGGGCCTCGCCGCCATCCCAGCGGATATAGCCGGAATCACCGACCTGTCCGCCCGATTCCGCGTAGAACGGGGTCTGGTTGACGACGATCTGCACCGCCCCGTCCGAGGTTTCGACGGATTTTCCATCGACGACCAGCGCAAGCACCTGCGCCTCGGCCGTTTCCGTGTCGTAACCCAGGAATTCGGTGCTGCCATGTTTGTCGGCCAATTCGAACCAGATGGTCTGGTCCGCCGCCTCGCCCGATCCCGCCCAGGAGGCGCGCGCCTTGGCCTTTTGTTCGGCCATCGCGGCCTCGAACCCTTTGACATCCACAGCGCGCCCCATTTCGCGCAGCGCATCCTGCGTCAGGTCGAGAGGGAAACCGAAGGTGTCATAAAGCCGGAAGGCAGCATCCCCAGGAAGGGTCGCGCCGTCAGGCAGTTTGCCAAGTTCGGTATCCAGGAGCTTGAGGCCCCTGTCGAGCGTCTGTCGAAACCGCGTTTCCTCCAGCTTCAGGGTCTCGGTGATCAGCGATTCGGCCTGCTTGAGTTCGGCGTAATGCCCCCCCATCGCGCGCACCAGCGCCGGCACCAGTTGGTGCATCACCGGATCCTGCGCACCCAGCATATGCGCATGGCGCATCGCCCGGCGCAT
>JAGRMK010000522.1 GCA_020441345.1 Paracoccaceae bacterium | reverse complement strand
CCGTCAACCGCGCCACTTTCCCCCTCTTTCGCTTTTCCTGCCCCTCGGATACTGTTCCGGTGCGGGTCTCGGTGTGGGTGGAAAAATGATTGTCGTTCAAGGGTTTGAAGATCAACAGATTGGCGTTCTGGGGCTTGGGCGGTCAGGGCTGGCAACCTGCGCGGCGCTCGCCGCGGGCGGCGCCGAGGTTTGCGCCTGGGACGACAGCCCGGACAGCCGCGCCAGCGCCCAGGCGGCTGGTGTCCGACTGGTCGATCTGACGCGTCAGGGCGCTCTCGACGGGTTGGCGGCGCTGATTACCTCGCCGGGAATTCCGCATCTCTACCCCGCGCCGCACCCGGTCATCGCCGCCGCGCTGGCGCTGGGCGTGCCGGTGGACAACGATATCGGCCTGTTCTTTCACACGCTCTCTGTGACCGACTGGGCGCCCAAGGTGATCTGCGTCACCGGGTCGAACGGGAAATCCACCACCACCGCGCTGATCGCGCATCTGCTGGCCGAGGCCGGGCGCGAGGTCTGCATGGCCGGGAATATCGGAACCGGCGTTCTGAGCATCGACCTGCCGGGTGAAGAGGGGGTCGTGGTGCTTGAACTGTCCAGCTATCAGACCGACCTCGCGCGGCGTCTGGCCCCGGATGTGGCGGTTTTTACCAATCTGTCGCCCGATCATCTGGACCGGCACGCGGGCATGGGCGGCTATTTCGCCGCCAAGCGTCGCCTGTTTTCCGAGGGCGCTCCGGCGCGGGCGGTAATCGGCGTCGATGAGGTCGAGGGCCGGTTCCTGGCGATGCAACTGGGCGACGGCGCGGGCGATTCGCGGGTGGTGCGGGTGTCTTCCGGGCAAAAACTGCAGGGACCGGGCTGGTCGGTGTTCGCGCGCAAAGGGTTCCTGGCGGAGTGGCGGGGCGGGCGGCAGGCGGCCTCGATCGACCTGCGCGCGATCGCAGGGCTGCCAGGTGCGCACAATCACCAGAACGCCTGTGCAGCCTATGCCGCGCTGCGCACGCTCAACATCGCGCCGCGCGAGATCGAGCGCGGGTTGCACAGCTTCAAAGGGCTGCCGCATCGCAGCCAGTTGGTCGCCGAGATCGGCGGCGTCAAATTCGTGAACGATTCCAAGGCAACCAATGTCGACAGCGCGGCCAAGGCGTTGCAAGCCTTCGGGCGCATCCGCTGGATCGCCGGGGGGCTGGGCAAAGAAGGCGGAATCGCTGCGCTGGCACCGCATCTGGGGGCGGTGGCAAAGGCCTATCTGATTGGCCATTCGGCGCGTGATTTCGGTCTGCAACTGGGTTCGACCCCGCACGAGATCTGCGACACGATGGCCCGCGCCGTGGCCCGCGCCGCCGCCGAGGCCGAGCCGGGCGATGTGGTTCTGCTGGCCCCGGCTGCCGCGAGCTTCGACCAGTATCCCAATTTTGAAAAACGCGGCGAAGACTTTACTGCACTTGTGCAGGGGTTGGCGACCCGCTAAGCCCACCGGACAGGGGCTCTTGGCAGGGAGGCTTTGCCTCCCTCTTGGCCTGCGGCCAATTCACCCTCCAGGATATTTGAAGAGTAAAGAGGAGGGGCCGATGGGCACGCGAGACGGGCAGGGAGACAGTCTGCGGGGGTTCTTGCTGGCGTTGGCGGCCTATCTGATCTGGGGCGCGCTGCCGCTTTATCTGCATCTGATGAACCATAT
>JAGRMK010000521.1:234-2528 GCA_020441345.1 Paracoccaceae bacterium | reverse complement strand
TTCTCGCCCGAGTTCCTGCGCGAGGGGCGGGCGCTTTATGACAACCTGCACCCGTCGCGGATCGTCGTCGGCGAGGACAGCGACCGGGGCAAGCGGATTGCCGGATTGTTTCGCGCCGCAGCCCTCGACGCCGATGTGCCGGTGCTCGTGACCGACTCGACCGAGGCCGAGGCGATCAAGCTCTTTGCCAATACCTATCTTGCGATGCGGGTGGCGTTCTTCAACGAACTCGACACCATCGCCATGGCCACCGACCTCGACGCGCGCGAAGTGATCGAAGGCCTGTGCATGGATGACAAGATCGGCAATCATTACAACAATCCGTCCTTCGGATACGGCGGGTATTGCCTGCCCAAGGACAGCAAGCAGTTGCTGGCCAATTTCGCCGCCGTGCCGCAACAACTGATGCGCGCCATCGTCGATGCCAACACCGCGCGCAAGCAGGTGTTGACTGACGCAATCATCGCCCGCAAACCGCGCCGCGTCGGGGTGCACCGGCTGGTGATGAAGCACGGGTCCGACAATTTCCGTGAAAGCGCCGTGCAGGACATCATCGCCCGTCTCGACGCGGCGGGGGTTGACCTGATCATCTATGAACCCTCGTGCACCACGCCCGAGTTCGATGGCCATCCGGTCGAACCCGATTTTGATCGCTTCGCCGCAGCGGCCGATCTCATCATCGCCAACCGCCGGACGCCCCAGTTGGCGTTGGTCGCGGACAAGGTTTTCACCCGCGACCTGTTCGAGGCGAACTGAGCGCGGTTCCGGTATCAGGGTCGGCGCCTTGTGCGCAGCCCGTCAGTCAGGAGAATAGTCATGAAGATTGCAGTTATCGGACTTGGGATTGTGGCGCTCAGCGATGCGCTGGCTCTGGCGCGCAAGCATGAGGTGGTGGCAACCGGCCCGGTGCCCGACCGGGTCGCAGCAATCAACGCCGGGGACTATCTTCTTGGCGACCCGCTGGTCGCGGACTATTGCACCCGCAACACGGTGTCGTTGCGGGCGACGCTTGACACCGCCGAGGCGCTGGAAGGGGCAGGTCTGATCCTGATCTCGGCACCGCTCACGATAGACGCGGATACCGGGGCCTTTCACACCGAAGAACTGGAGTCGCGGGTCGAATTCGCGCACCGGCGCTGCCCCGGCGTGCCGATCGTGATCCGGTCGGTGGTGCCGATCGGGTTCACCAAGCGGATGCGCGCGGCCTTCGGGTCGACGATGATCCTCTATGCTCCCGAGTTCCTGCGCGAGGCGCACTCGTTGCAGGACGCGCTGAACCCGCGCTTCCTGATCGTTGGCGACCGGGGGGCGCTGGGCGCCAGGGTCGGCGCGGTTTTGCTCGACGCGACCGAACAGCCGGGGGTGACGCTGCGCCAGATGGGCGCTTCCGAAGCCGAGGCCGTCAAGCATTTCTCGCAGGCCTATCTTGCGGCGCGCGTTGCCTATTTCAACGAACTCGACAGCTATGCGCTGGCCAAGGGGTTGAACGCCCGACAAGTGATCGACGGGGTGTGTCATGATCCGCGGATCGGTACCTATGCCAACAACCCCTGCTTCGGGTATGGCGGTGAGCGGGTTCCGCGCAGCGTGCGGCATCTGGCCGAGACCTGTGGCGGTATCTCGGCCAATGTGCTGCCGACCGTCGCGCGTGCCGCCAAGGCCCGTGTTGCTTTGCTGGCGTCCAAAGTGCTTGAACGCGCGCCACGCCGGATCGGCGTCTACAGCCCGGGCGGCACTACCGGGGCGCGTGATCCGCTGGTTGCGTTGAGCGATACCCTGATCGCGCATGGCGCCGATGTGCACACCTATACCGGTGTTGCCGGCCATGGCGCCGTCGGGCTGGCCCGGTTCAAGGCCGATTGCGACCTGATCCTTGCCCAACGGATCACGCCGGAACTCGCGGATGTCAGCGCCAAGGTGTTCAGCCGCGATCTTTACGCGGCGGGTTGACGGACGCCCCTTTCGGCCAGCGGAAGCAGGCGCGAATCGCATAGGGCGGCGGTCCTGTGGCCAAGCCCCGCACGGTAGGCAGGATTGGTATCGAAGGCCATGAAGGCCGCCAGCGACGCCTGTCGGACCAGCATGGCACAGTCCCATCGTTCGGTTTCTGGGCCGATCAGGAACCCGTCGGCATCGCCCAGAAACACCAGCGAACCGCCGCTTTCGCTCAGGAACGGCAAGGTATGCGCGATGTAGCGATCAAACGCCTCGGCGCCGCTGATCGGATCGACGGGCGCCAGATCGGGCGCTGCGCTGTAATCGGCAATCGCGCGGAACCGCAACAGGTTCAGCAT
>JAGRMK010000521.1:0-140 GCA_020441345.1 Paracoccaceae bacterium | reverse complement strand
GCCGGCGTGGCAAGCCTCAGCGCATGTTGCCGCAAATCGGCCGGCCAGCCAGCCATGCGTGCCGCGAACCCCTCCAGATCGCCCGCAAAAAGCGCGCGCGTGGCCTCTTCGAACCCCTCCAGATCGCCCGCCAGCGCCTG
>JAGRMK010000045.1:10455-11650 GCA_020441345.1 Paracoccaceae bacterium | reverse complement strand
TCGACCGAGAACTGGAAACGCTCGACCGAAGAAGTGCTGGGCCTGATGGGCCTGTTCGCGCGCTATATCAAAGGCGAGGCCGAGGCCATGTCGGCCGAAGGGGTCAGAATGCGGTTCATTGGCGACCGCAGCCGGCTGGACCAGAAATTGCAGGACCTGATGTTCTGGATCGAGGATCGCACACGGGGCAACTCGCGGCTCAACCTGACGGTGGCGATCAATTATGGCGGGCGCGACGAGTTGATGCGCGCCACCCGCCGGATTGCCGAACGCGCGGCCTCGGGGGCGCTGGACCCCGCCGAGATCGACGAGGCCACGCTGGATTGCGCACTGGACACCTCGGACATCCCCGATCCCGATCTGGTGATCCGCACCTCGGGAGAGACGCGGGTCTCGAATTTCCTGCTCTGGCAAGCAGCCTATGCGGAATTCGAATTCACGCCCGTGCTCTGGCCCGATTTCACCCCCGAGGTGATGGCCGAAATCCTGGGGCGGTTCGCCAATCGCGATCGACGGTTCGGCGGGGTCTCGGCATGAGTGACGCGCGGTTCTCCGACCTGCGGGCGCGGGTCACGTCGGCGATCGTGATGGTCGCCATCGGCGCGGTGGCGATCTGGTGGGGCAGCCCTGTGTTTTCGGCGCTGGCGGTGGTTCTGTCCGGTCTGATGGCCTGGGAACTGTATTCGATGATGCAGCCCGACGCACCACAGGGCCGAGCCGAGGCGCATGGCGTGGTGACTGCGATCCTGGTCGCGGTGTTTACCTACACCCTGGGCGGCTGGTTGTCGCTGGCCGGTCTGGCGCTGAGCGCGGGGATCCTGGCCACGCGATTTCCGCGCGACCGGGGCCTTTTCGGTGCCTATCTGCTGTTGATCATGCTGGCCGGGCATGGGCTGATCGTGCTGCGTGACGCCTTCGGACTGGCCTTTGTGCTGTGGCTGGTGGGGATCGTCATTGCCTCGGATGTGGCGGGCTATTTCGCCGGGCGCATCCTGGGCGGACCGAAATTCTGGCCCCGCGTCAGCCCCAAGAAAACCTGGTCGGGCACCGTGGCGGGATGGATCTGCGCGGCGCTGGTGGGCGCGGTGTTTGCGGCTGCGCTGGACCTGACCTGGGCGGTGGTGCCGCTTTCGGTGATGCTGTCGCTGGCCGGGCAGCTGGGGGATATCGCCGAAAGCGCGATCAAGCGGCACAT
>JAGRMK010000045.1:4325-10379 GCA_020441345.1 Paracoccaceae bacterium | reverse complement strand
CTGGCGTTGGTGATGGCGCTTGTGGGGGCCTTCGCCGGGCTTGCGGGCTGATGCGCCGGGTTTCCGTGTTCGGTGCAACAGGGTCGGTGGGCGAGAGTACGCTGGACCTTCTGGCGCGGCGCGATGACGTTCAGGTCGCGGTTCTGACCGGCGGGCGCAACGTGGCGCGGCTGGCCGAAGCGGCCATCGCGCACCGCGCCGAACTTGCCGTCACTGCCTTTGAAGACTGCTACATCCCTCTGAAAGAGGCACTCTCGGGCACCGGGATCGAGGTCGCCGCCGGGCCGGGTGCCGTGGCCGAGGCTGGGCTCAGGCCCGCGGACTGGATCATGTCGGCAATCATCGGCGCGGCGGGGTTGGCTCCGGGGTTCGCGGCGCTGTCGCAGGGCACCACCGTGGCGCTGGCCAACAAGGAGAGCTTGGTCACGGCCGGTCCGCTGCTGCTGGCCGAGGCAGCGACGCATGGCGCGACCATCCTCCCGGTGGACAGCGAACACTCCGCGGTATTTCAGGCGCTGGTCGGCGAAGACATCGCGGCGGTCGAAACCGTGACCCTGACGGCCTCGGGCGGTGGCTTGCGTGACTGGCCGCTGGACCGGCTGGCTCGGGCCACGCCCGAGGACGCGGGAAAGCACCCCAACTGGGCCATGGGCCAGCGCATCACCATCGACAGCGCCAGCATGTTCAACAAGGCGATGGAGGTGATCGAGGCGCACGAGTTCTTCGATCTGCCCGCCGAAAAGATCGCCGTGCTGATCCATCCGCAATCGGCGGTGCATGCGCTGGTGGCGTTCACCGATGGCGCGGTCATGGCGCATCTGGGGGCGCCGGACATGCGGCACCCGATCGGCTATGCGCTGAACTGGCCCGCGCGCGCCGACCTGCCGGTCGCGCGGCTCGACCTGGCCCGGATGGGGCGGCTGGATTTCGCTGAACCCGACCTGCGCCGCTATCCGGCGCTGGCCCTGGCACAGGCGGTGATGCGCAGCGGCGGCGCGGCGGGGGCCGTATTCAACGCGGCAAAAGAAATCGCGCTTGACCATTTTATTGCCAGAAACATCTCGTTTCTGGACATGGCGCCCGTCGTCGAGGACACGCTGGACCGTTTCGGTGCCGTGGCCCCGCTGGCGCGTGCCCCGGCGTCCCTGGCGGACGTTCTGGCCATCGACACCGAGGCGCGCCGTCTTGCCGGTGCCGTCGCACAGGCGCGTCGCAGCCGCGGCGCCTGACCAACAGAAGGTAACAGTCATGGGTCTCTTGCCAGAATTCGGCAACCTGTTCTTCACGCTTGCGGCCTTTGTCGTCGCCCTGTCGATCATCGTCACCGTGCATGAATACGGGCATTATATCGTCGGGCGCTGGTCGGGCATCCACGCCGAGGTCTTCTCGCTGGGCTTTGGTCCGGTGCTGGTCAGCCGTATGGACCGGCGCGGCACCCGGTGGCAGATCGCGGCCCTGCCGTTCGGCGGTTACGTCAAGTTCCTGGGCGATGCCAACGCGGCCTCGTCGGCGGCGGATGACGCGGTGATGTCGCATCTGGATGCCAAGGCGCGGCGGCGCACGATGCATGGCGCCCCGCTCTGGGCGCGGGCGGCGACGATCTTTGCCGGGCCGGCGTTCAATTTCCTGTTCTCGATCGCCGTTTTCGCCGCCTTCATCGCCGTCAAGGGCCTGCCCGACGAGACCCCGCGGGTTGGGGCGATTCACCCCATGCCGGGCGTGATGGAACTGGCCGAAGGCGATCTGATCACCGCCGTCGCCGGGCAAGAGGTCGCCGATCTCGCGGCCTATTACACCCTGGCCGACCGCCTCGATCCGGCGCCCCAGGTGACCTATACGGTCGAGCGCGGGGGCCAGATCCTGAATGTGACGGGCCCGCATCCGATGCCGGCGCGCGCCGCGGGAATCGCGCTGAACTCAGCCGCCCGCGACGCCGGGATGGAGGCGGGCGATGTCGTGCTCGAGGTTGACGGCACGCCGGTCTGGGCCTTTCGGCAATTGCCACCGATGGTCGATGCGGCGGACGGGGCAGCGGTCGCGCTGCACCTGTGGCGCGGCGGCGACACGCTCGACGTCAGCCTGACGCCCCGGCGCACCGACTTGCCGCTGCCCGATGGCGGATTCGAGACCCGCTGGCTGATCGGGTTGCAAAGCGGCACCTTCTTTGCGCACCCGATGCGCAGCGTGTCCCTGACCGAGTCGCTGCCGCTGGCGGTGGGCGAGATCGGCGACATTGTGACGCGGTCGATCTCGGGGTTGTATTACATGGTGACCGGCGCGATCAGCACCTGCAACCTGTCGGGGCCGGTGGGGATCGCGACGACCTCGGCCGAAATGGCGTCGGATGGTTTGGCGTCGTTCATCTGGTTCATCGCCGTGCTGTCAACGGCCGTGGGTCTGTTGAACCTGTTCCCGATCCCGATCCTCGACGGCGGGCATCTGGTCTTCCACGCCTATGAGGCCTTGGTCGGGCGCGCGCCCAGCGAACGGGTTCTGGGGGCCTTGATGACCGCGGGACTGGTGCTGTTGGGGGCGATGATGCTGTTTGCGCTGGGCAACGATCTGCTGTGCTGACCGAAGCATGATGCGGCGCGCGCGGTGGCGGCACCACGCGCCCGCGCTTTGCCTGCAACGGGCCGCAATCACGCCATATTCTGCCGCGACAAAGGGGGTGTTCCAGACCTGCGGAGTGACCCCATGCAAACCATTCTTCCTGCTGCTCGCGGATTGCGCACCCTCTATGCGCTGTCGTCGGACAAGCTTTGGTTCGCGCTGGCCATTCTTGCCTGCCTGCTGATCGCGGGCGAAGTTGCAGAACGTGCGATGAGCCTCGACGCGCCGCATTTCATGGGTAGCGGTCTGGCTCTCTGAAGCACGCGGCTCAGAGGTGACGCGATGCGCGCGCACGCGCACCGCCCGCTCCCGACGCAGGCGCCTATCCTGCGTCCGGGCTAACCTGCGGTGCAGGGATACACCACATGTTGCCGAAAATGGCCGTCAAGGCACTGTACCTTTTGACATTCCGGCCCCGTCTCGATAGTCAGAAGAAAACAAACTGCGGTAACACATGGGGCTTGGGGATGCGCGTTTTCTTCGCGGACAAACACGCGCGATTTCTGGTTCGAGCGATTGGCTCGATCAGGGGGCTTGCGACAACTTTTCTTTTCATTTCAGCGATTTCTGTCGGTCTTTCGGGCGCTGCTCACGCCCAGACCTATCGGTTCACGACCGTCGCTGTCGAAGGGAACCAGCTGATTGACGACGAAACGATCGCGGGATTCGCAAGAATCGCTCGCAATCGCAGCATGTCGGCATCGGAACTGAACGCAGCCTATCAGCGCGTTGCCGGAACCGGCTTCTTCCGCACGGTCGATTTCTCGCCCAGCGGTAGCCGCCTGACAATCCGGGTTGAGGAATATCCTCTGATCAGCCGGATCAGCATCGAAGGCAACCGCCGGGTCAACGACGAAGACCTGACCGGTGCCCTGCAATCGCGCGCCGGTGGCGTTTACTCCCCGGCTCAGGTCGAGGCAGATGCCAACACCATCGCCGAAATCTATGCCGGGCGCGGGCGTCTGGCGGCCAGCGTCACGCCGCAGCTGATCGAACGGTCGGGCGGTCGCGTGGATGTCGTGTTCCAGGTCGCCGAGGGCCAGGTCGTCGAAGTCGAGCGCATCTCGTTCGTCGGCAACCGCTCGTTCTCGGAGCGTCGTCTGCGCAATGCGATTTCGGCCTCGCAGGCGGGCCGTCTGAGCACCCTGTTCCGCTCCGACAACTATAACGAACAGCGCGTCGCCCGCGACCGCCAGGCGCTGCAGGATTTCTATCTGTCGCGCGGCTATGTCGATGCACAGGTGCTGTCCGGCGTGACCGAACTCTCGCGTGAACGCGATGGGGCCTATGTGACCTTCACCATTCGTGAGGGACAGCAGTATCGGATCGGAGCGCTGACCGTCGAGTCGCAGATCGCCGGTATCGACGCGGCGCCTTATCAGGCGGCGATGACCGACATGTCGGGCAATCTGTTCACCCCGACCGTTCTGGAGACGCTGATCCAGCAGATCGAGCGCGTCGGCTACGAAGCCGGTCAGCGTTTTGTCCGCGCCGAGCCGCAGTTGACCCGCAATGAGCGCAGCGGCGTGATCGATGTTGCCTTTACGCTGATCCGTGGCGAACGCGTGTTCATCGAACGGATCGACATTCAAGGCAATGTCACCACGCAGGACCAGGTGATCCGGCGCCAGTTCCACGTGGCCGAAGGCGACCCGCTGAATCCGCGCGAACTGCGCGAGGCCGCGGCGCGGATCCAGGCGACCGGCTATTTCTCGGATGTGCAGGTCAACCCGGTCCAGGGTTCGTCGCCGCAGCAGGCCGTGGTCGATGTCCGTGTCGATGAAACCACCACCGGTTCGCTGGGCTTCGGTTTGAGCTACAGCACCGAGGGGCCTGGCGGCAACCTGAGCTATAGCGAATCGAACTTCCTCGGGCGGGGCCAGGCGCTGTCCGTGACTCTGACGACAGTTCCGAACGCGCACAGCATGGCGCTCAGCTTCTCCGAGCCTGCGCTGTTGGGACGTGATCTGGCGCTTGGGCTCGATGTCGGCCTGAACACCACCACGGCCTCGGCCGCGGGAACATTCGGCAATGGCACGCGGTTTGGCACCGAAGTGTTGCAGTTCAGCCCGTCCCTGACCTTCCCGGTCAGCGAATTCGGTCGCCTGCGCGTGCGCGGCACGATCTCCAGAACCGGAATCACCACACCGAACCCGTTCCAGTCGGTCGCACCGCGCATTTGGCAAGATCGGGGAACCTATGTGACATCTTCGGTCGGTTTCACCTATGCCTATGACACGCGCAACAGCGGCCGCGACCCGGACAGCGGCATGGTGTTCCGCTTCGGTGCCGATGTTGCCGGTCTTGGGGGTGATCGTAACTGGGCGCGCGGCACGATGCTGGTCGGCTACCAGCGCCGGGTGATGAACGGCGACGTGACGCTGCGGGCGGAATTCGAAGCCGGCGCTATCGCCCACCAGGGCGGCCCCAGCTTGGTTACCGAGCGTTTCAACCTGTCCAGTTCGCAGATGCGTGGCTTCGACAGCTATGGCATGGGCCCGGTGGGCTATGGTCTGAACGGCGTTCGCAACGGTCTGGGCGGCAACTACTTCTACGTCGCCCGCCTGGAAGCCGAGTTCCCGCTGGGCCTCCCCGCCGAGTATAACATGCATGGCGGCTTGTTCCTGGATGCGGGTTCGCTCTGGGGTGTCGATAGCCCGGGCACGATGTGTGGCGGTGGCGTAACCACCAGCTGCGTTGTCGATGACAACGCGCTGCGCGCAACGGCCGGATTCTCGTTGTTCTGGTCCTCGCCCTTCGGACCGCTGCGGTTCAATTTCGCCACGCCGCTGATGTCCGAGGATTATGATCAGGTCCGGCGTTTCGACCTGTCGATGGCCTCGCAGTTCTGATGCGCAGCCGGTCTTGGCTGGGTCTTGTGGCGGGGGCGCTTTGCAGCGCCTCCGCCCTTGCATTTGCCCCCGTGGCGTTTGCCCAGCAACCGGCGCAACAGTTGCCCTACAGAATTCTTGACCCGGAACGGCTGTTGCAAGGCTCGCTGTTGGGGCAACGCATTCTTGCCGGAAACCGTGACGCCGAGCGCGTCCTGGATGCCGAGAACGCGCGTATCGCGGAGCAACTGGTCGCCGAAGAGCGCGCGTTGACCGATATGCGCGCCAGTCTTACCGCCGAGGAATTCCGCGCCCGTGCCGATGCGTTCGACGCCCGCGTCGAAGACATCCGGGCGGAACGCGCGCAGCGCAGCGAAGAGTTGGCGCGACGCAACGAGGCCGAGGTGCAGGGGTTCTTTGCGGCGGCGCTGCCGGTTCTTGACCGGTTGATGGCCGAAGAAGGGATCGTCGGACTGTTCCGCCCAGAGACCCTGATCCTTTGGTCCGAGCGGCTGGATATCACCGATCTAGCGATTGCCCGGTTGGACGCCGATGACAGCGAACACTCCCAATCGCAGCCCGCCGAAGAGGGCGCCGACCCCCCGCAAAC
>JAGRMK010000045.1:0-4296 GCA_020441345.1 Paracoccaceae bacterium | reverse complement strand
CAGGGCAGGGCGCAAGCTTGCGCGGCGCGGCGGCTTGTGGCGCCCGCGCAGAGTTGCTACTTCTCGGACCTGACGCGGGCCAAGAGCCCGGAGCTGACACAAAAGCGGAGATCCCGATGACCGAAGTTGAGCAATCCCGCGACTGGTCCGAGACCACAACGGCAGACCTGTCGCTGATCACCCGGATCATTCCGCATCGGTATCCGTTCCTTCTGATCGACAAGGTGCGTGACATCGCCGTGAACGAGTCCGCGGTCGGGATCAAGAACGTGACCTTCAACGAGCCTCATTTCCAGGGGCATTTCCCCGGTGCACCGATCATGCCCGGTGTGACCATCATCGAAGCCATGGCGCAGACTTCGGCGGTGCTGGTCGGCTTGTCACTGGATCTGGTCGACAAGAACCCGCTGGTCTATTTCATGTCGATCGACAAAGCCAAGTTCCGCCGCAAGGTGGTTCCGGGCGATGTGCTGGAGCTCGAGGTCAAGGTTCTGCGGGGCTCGTCGAAAATCTGGAAATTCCAGGGCCGCGCCACGGTCGAGGGCGAAATGGCCGCCGAGGCCGAGTTCATGGCGATGATCGATCTTGGCGCAAAGGGCTGACCGATGGCGATTCATGCCAGCGCGCAGGTGCATCCGTCAGCCGTGATCGAGGCCGGCGCACAGATCGGCGCGGGATGTCAGATCGGTCCATTCTGCGTGGTTGGCCCCGAGGTGACGCTGGGTGCCGACGTCGTGCTCAAACCGCATGCGGTGGTCACGGGCTGGACCGATATCGGCGACGGCTGCGTGATCTTTCCCTTTGCCGTGGTTGGCGAGGTGCCGCAGGATCTGAAGTTCAAGGGCGAACGAACGCGGCTGGTGGTGGGCAAGCGCAATCGCATCCGCGAGGGCGCGACGCTGAACACCGGCACCGAGGGCGGCGGCGGCGTTACCCGGGTGGGCGACGACTGCCTGCTGATGACCGGGGCGCATGTCGGGCACGATGCGCAGATTGGCGATCGCGTGATCCTGGCCAATCAGGTCGCGGTCGCCGGGCATTGCGTGATCGGCGACGATGTGATCATCGGCGGCCTGTCGGGGATCCACCAGTTCGTGCGCATCGGCCGCGGCGCGATCATTGGCGCGGTCACCATGGTTGCCTATGACGTGATGCCGCACGGTCTGGTGCAGGCGCCGCGCGGCGATCTGGAAGGGCTGAACCTGATTGGTTTGAAGCGGCGGGGCGTCGAGCGCTCCGAAATTACCGCGCTGCGGGCGGCCTATCAGATGCTGGCGCAAGGGGATGGCACGTTCATGGATCGGGCGCGTCGCCTGGCCGAGGAAACCGAAAGCCCCCGTGTGCGAGAGATTACCGATTTCATCCTCGCCGAGTCGGGCCGGTCGTTCCTGACGCCAAAATGAGCCGCATCGCGTTGATTGCCGGGGCAGGGGCCCTGCCGGCGGCGCTGGTCGCTGATTTTTCCGTACGCGGGCAGCCGGTCCTGGTCTGTGCACCCGAGGGGGTGACACCCGATGCTCTGCCGGTGGATCTGGCTTTTCGCTTTGAACGTCTCGCGCCTTTTTTGCGGCACCTCGGGGATCAGGGTATCACGCAGGTGGTGTTGGCGGGCGCCATCCACCGCCCCGTGCTGGACCCGTCGCTGTTCGATCGCGAAACCGCCGGATTTGTGCCCGCGTTGATGGCAGCGATGCAAGGCGGGGACGATGCCGCCCTGCGCTGGGTGATCGGGTTGATCGAGGCATTCGATTTGACCGTGGCCGGGCTTGTCGATGTGGCGCCCGGCCTTCTGGCGTCCGAAGGGGTGATGTCGGCGCGCACGCCGTCGCGCGATGAGATCACGGATGCGGCACGGGGAGGTGCGATCCTTGATGCGCTGGCGCCGGTCGATGTGGGGCAGGGCTGCGTCGTTGCATCGGGGCTGTGCCTGGGTATTGAGGCGCTGTATGGCACCGACGCCTTGCTGGCCGATGTCGCAAGCCACCGCCCTGAGCGTGCGCCACACCGCGGCGGTGTGTTCATCAAACGCGCGAAGGCCGGGCAAGACCTGCGCGCTGACCTGCCTACCGTCGGCCCGGCAACCATTGCGGCGGCCGTCGATGCGGGATTGAGCGCGATCAGCCTGCAAGCGGGACGCGTGGTGATCCTTGATCGCGAAGGGGTGGCGGCGGCGGCCAACGCGGCCGGTCTGGCGCTATGGGCGCAGCCATGAAAGCCTGGCTGATCGCGGGTGAATCTTCGGGCGATGCGCTGGGTGCGGCCTTGATGCAGGGCTTGCGGAGTCTGACGCCGGATGTGCGCTTTGCCGGGGTGGGGGGGCCGATGATGCAGGCCGAGGGGCTGAGCAGCCTGTTTCCGATGGACGAGTTGTCGATCATGGGCCTGGCCGAAATCCTGCCGAAGTATGTGCATCTCAAGCGCCGCATCCGCGAAACCGCGCGGGCCATCGCCGCGGACGCGCCGGATGTCGTGATCACCATCGACAGCCCGGATTTCTGCCTGCGGGTTCTGGCACTGGTCAAACCGTCGAATCCGGGTCTGAAAACTGTGCATTACGTTGCGCCGTCGGTCTGGGCCTGGCGTCCGGGCCGGGCCGAGAAAATGGCGCGGGTGGTGGATCATGTTCTGGCTCTGCTGCCCTTCGAGCCACCCTATATGACCCGTGCGGGCATGAGTTGCGATTTCGTGGGTCACCCTGTCACCACCCAGCCCGTCGCCACCGATGCGGACGCCGCGGCGTTTCGCGCCGATTACGGGATCGGGGCCAAGGTGCCGCTGATCCTGGCCTTGCCGGGGTCGCGCAAGGGCGAGGTGGCGCGGCTGGGACCGGTGTTCGGCGCGGCCCTGCGGCCCGTGTTGGCGGCACAGCCCGAGGCCCGGGTGATCGTGCCCAGCGTGGCGGCACGTGGCCAGCAGGTGCAGGCGCTGGTCGCGGACTGGCCTGGGGCGCCGGTGGTTCTGGAGGCGGGCCAGACCGATGCCGCGACCAAACGAGCCGCGTTTCACGCGGCGGATGTGGCGTTGGCGGCATCGGGCACCGTCTCGCTGGAACTGGCGGCTGCCGACACGCCAATGGTCATCGCTTATCGGATGAATGCCCTGTCCGAGGCGTTGATCACGCGGCTGTTGCGGGTCGATACGGTGACGCTGGTCAACCTTGTCTCGGAAACCCGGGCGGTTCCCGAGTTTCTGGGCGCGCAATGCAAGCCCGAAGGAATAGCCAAAGCCCTGACCGGTCTATTGCGCGATGGGGAGACCCGGCAGGCACAGCGCGACGCGATGGCGGTCACGATGCAACGGCTCGGCCGGGGCGGCGAGGCCCCGGGCTTGCGCGCCGCGCGCTCGGTTCTGGCGGTGTTGGGGGCGTCGCCCCCTCTTGGCCTGCGGCCAATTCACCCCCAGGATATTTGAAGAGTAAAGATCGGACATCCGGCTCTGATCGAGCCCGCCCGCCCCCGGTTTTGCGGTGGATCAGGCGCGCAGCCGTTGCAGCAGATTGCGGTTGCGGCAGTAATCCGGGGTCTCTTCGGCGCCGTCGGCGTGGGAGTCGAGCCAGTCCGGGCATTCCTTGCCGCCCTCGCAGCCGGTGCAGGCCAGAACCGCGTTGCGCAGTTCCGAGGCCGAGAGCCGTTCGAGCGCAAGAGAGCCGTTGAGATCGGCATGCACCGTGTCGGACATGCGGGTCATCAAATCGAAGTGGTGGTCGAGTTTTGCCAGAAAGCCCATGAGATCCATCTCCCGTTGCGGCTGGTTCAGGTCTTACTGTGCCGTGTTGATGAGGGGGCGCGATTTGATCCAGATCAAATCGTTGCGTATGCAATGAAATAAATCATGCGCCGAAGACAGGGCATTTCGCGCCGGTCCGGCAGCGAAGACGCCAGAGTCACATGCCGCTGGCCGGTTGCCTGGGTCGCCTGATTGCCAATGCCCCACCGCGTGACCGGCAGGGCGTCTGGCCGTGTCAGAGCTTTGGCCCGGTGTTCGTGTGTTTCTTGAGCCGCGAAGGTTGCGCCTTCTTGCGGTTCTTGTAGGGGTTCTGATCGCTACCGCCGCGCAGATACAGCCGAATTGGCGTGCCCGGCATGTCGAAGCTTTCGCGCAGCCCGTTGATCAGATACCGCTCGTAGCTTTTCGGCAGATCTTCGGGATTGGAGCATTTTACCACGAAACCCGGCGGCCGCGTCTTGGCCTGGGTAATGTAGCTCAGCTTGATCCGTCTCCCGCCCGGCGCGGGCGGCGGATGCGCTTCGGTCATCGCCTCGAGCCAGTTGTTCAGCCGCGAGGTGGCAACGCGCC
>JAGRMK010000520.1:255-1524 GCA_020441345.1 Paracoccaceae bacterium | reverse complement strand
CGCGCCGGTCGAGTTCGAGATCATCGAGAGCGCCGCGGCGCGGCCGCGGTAGAGATCCTTGTGCAGCGTGTCGAGCGTCGGCTGATCGCCGTTATAGCTGTGGATCGTGGTCATGAAGCCTTTGACGATTCCGACGGTCTCGTGCATCACCTTCGCCACCGGAGCCAGACAGTTCGTCGTGCAGCTGGCGTTCGAGATGATCTTGTCGGCGGCGCGCAGCGTGTCGTGGTTCACACCATACACCACGGTGCGATCCGCGCCCTTGGACGGGGCCGAGACCAGCACACGGGTGGCGCCGTTTTCAAGATAGACCTTGGCCTTGTCCGCGTCCTTGAAAATACCGGTGCATTCCAGCACGACGTCGACATCCGCCCAGGGCAGTTCGGCCGGGTTGCGGATCGCGGTGACGCGGATCGGGCCGCGGCCAACGTCGATCCAGTCGGGGCCGGTGGTGACTTCGGCGGGCAGTCGGCCGTGCACGCTGTCGAAGCGCAGCAGATGGGCGTTGGTTTCGACTGGGCCGAGATCGTTGATTGCCACGACCTCGATATCCGAGCGGTTCTGTTCAAGCAGGGCGCGCAGGACAAGGCGTCCGATGCGGCCAAAGCCATTGATGGCGACGGTGGTGGTCATGCGGGGCTCCATACGAGGCTGGCCCGGTGCGAAACGGGCGGGGATTGATTGATGTTGGCGCTAACATGAATGCTGCGCCGCGTCAATTCCCGTCGGCGGATCGCCGCTTTGCAAAACGAAAAGACCCCCGTGCGCCGGGCGCCGGGGGTCGGAAAGAGCCGTGCGTGCTATTGGGTCAGATCAACCGACCCATCGCGCCCGCAACATCGGCCATGCGGCACGAGAACCCCCATTCGTTGTCATACCAGGCCAGCACGCGCACCAGGCGCTTGCCGGTCACTTTGGTCTGATCGGGGGCGAAGATCGACGAATGCGGGGTGTGGTTGAAGTCGATGGAGACCTTGGGTTCGGGGTCATAGGCCAGCACCGCGCCCATCGGTCCGGCCGCGGCCTCTTCCATGATGGCGTTGATGTCGGCGGCGGTGACATCCTTGCCCGCGACAAAGGTCAGATCCACAGCCGATACATTCGGCGTCGGCACCCGGATCGCGGTTCCGTCCAGCTTGCCCGCCAGTTCCGGCAGAACCTCGCCCAGGGCCTTGGCGGCACCGGTCGAGGTCGGGATCATCGCCATTGCCGCGGCGCGGGCGCGATACAGATCCTTGTGGCGCCGGTCCAGCGTCGGCTGGTCGCCGG
>JAGRMK010000520.1:0-190 GCA_020441345.1 Paracoccaceae bacterium | reverse complement strand
GCGCCAGGCAATTGGTGGTGCACGAGCCGTTCGATACCACCAGATGTTCGGCGGTCAGAGCGCGATGGTTGACGCCGTAAACGATGGTCTTGTCCGCACGCTTGGCAGGGGCGGAGACCAGCACGCGCTTGGCGCCCCGGCCCAGGTGGACGGCGGCCTTGTCGCGGTCGTTGAACTTGCCGGTGCATTC
>JAGRMK010000044.1:268-2475 GCA_020441345.1 Paracoccaceae bacterium | reverse complement strand
GTGAACAACGAACTGCGCGAGTTGATCGTCTCTGGCTATATCCGGCCCGAGGATATCTCGCGGCGCAACGAGATCGACTATGACCGAATCGCAGGGGCGCGCATCAGCTATGGCGGGCGCGGCCAGATCAGCCAGATGCAGCAGCCTCGCTATGGCCAGCAACTCGCCGATATCCTGCTGCCCTTCTGAGGAGACGGGACATGAAGAAACTGTTGCCGATTGTCTTTCTGTTGCTCGGGCTGGCGGCCGGAGGGGCGGCAGGTTGGTTTCTACAGCCGCACCCCGAGCCGGAGTCGCACGCGGCGCAGACACCGGCCGAGGGTCATGCCGCGACGGCTGCGGACGGCGCGCATGACGGCGCGGCCGCGACCGGACATTATGCGCCTGCGCCCGAAAACACGGAAACTATCCGCATGCCAAATCAGTTCGTCGTGCCGTTGATCGACGAGGGGCGGGTTCGGGCGATGGTGGTGATCGGCCTGGCGCTGGAACTGGAGGCCGGGCACGATTACTCGTTGACCCAGAACGAACCCAGACTCAGGGCCGTTTTCCTGCAATTGTTGTTCGACCACGCCAATCTTGGCGGGTTTGAAGGGATGTTCACATCGGGCGAGGCTCTGCTGGGGCTGCGGCGCACCCTGCGCGAGGCCGCGCGCGCGGAAATCGGGCCGCATCTGCATGATGTGTTGATTACCGAGTTGCTCAGACAGGAAAGCTGATCGTCCGGGGCGCAGGGTCGGCCCGCACGATGCCTGGCTCGCCTCGATACGCCGTGACGGCATCATGAACCCCGGCAGCCGCCATGCACCCACGGGCGGTCAAGGCAAGGCACCGGTTGATGGGGCCCTCCGCGAGATTGGTCGCGGGCCGTGCCCCGGTGCTGCACATCGATCGCGCACCTGCCGGCCCCGGCGTCACGCCGGGCCTGATGCGGGGGCTTGTCCCGCATCAACCCTGGAGCGTGCGAACCCCATACCCTTCGCGCCGGGCTTTCATTGCCGCGGTGGCGGCGATAGAGCCGGCGGCGGTGGTGAAATACGGGATCTTGTCCATCAGCGCGACGCGGCGGATGTCGCGGCTGTCGTTTACCGCCTGCGCGCCCTGTGTCGTGTTGAACACCAGCGCGATATCCCCGTTTTTCAGGCGATCAACGATATTCGGGCGACCCTCGTAGACCTTGGCGACCGGGGTCGAGGCAATGTTTTCGGCCTTCAGCCAGGCGGCGGTGCCATCGGTCGCGACAATCTCGAACCCGAGGTCCAGAAGGTCGCGCACCGCAGCAGCCAGCGCCGCAGTCTTGTCGCCATCACGCACAGACACGAAAACGCGCCCTTCGACCGGCAGGTCGGTTCCCGCACCAAGCTGCGCCTTGAGGAAAGCCAGCGCAAAACTTCTGTCCCAGCCCATGACCTCGCCGGTCGACCGCATTTCCGGCCCCAGCAGCGTGTCGACGCCGGGGAAGCGCGCGAAGGGCAGCACCGCTTCCTTGACCGAGAACCATGGCGTGATCGGGTTGGCCAGCGTCAGCGGATCAGCCAGCGGCAGGTCCGTGTCGGGCCCCACGCCTTCGGGATAGGCGGCGCGCATCGGGAAATGTGCCATCGGTTCCCCCGCCATCAGGCGCGAGGCGATGGAGGCAATCGCGCTGTCCGTGGCCTTGGCGACGAAGGGCACCGTGCGGCTGGCGCGGGGATTGACCTCGAGCACGAAGATCTCGCCGGCCTTGATCGCGAATTGCACGTTCATCAGGCCCACGACCTTCAACGCCCGCGCCATCAGAACCGTCTGGCGTTTCAGCTCTTCGACCGTTTCAGCTGACAGCGAATGCGGCGGCAGGCAGCAGGCGCTGTCGCCCGAATGCACACCCGCTTCCTCAATATGCTCCATGATGCCGGCGACATGCACGGTCTCACCGTCGCTCAGCGCGTCGACATCCACCTCGATTGCCCCCGACAGATAGCTGTCCAGCAGCACCGGGTTCTTGCCCGACACGTCGACGGCGGTGGTGATGTAGCGGCGCAGCTGGTCCATGTCGCGCACGATCTCCATCGCGCGCCCGCCCAGCACATAGGACGGCCGGATCACCAGCGGAAAGCCGACGCGTTCGGCGATCGCCATCGCCTGCGCATCCGAGGTGGCGATGCCGTTGACCGGCTGCTTGAGGTCCAGGTCGTTGAGCAGTTTCTGGAACCGCTCGCGGTCCTCGG
>JAGRMK010000044.1:0-186 GCA_020441345.1 Paracoccaceae bacterium | reverse complement strand
CGCCGAACTGCACGATCACGCCATGCAGGGTGCCGTTCGACTGTTCGACCCGCAGGATTTCCAGCACATGCTCCAAGGTCAACGGCTCGAAATACAGCCTGTCCGAGGTATCATAGTCGGTGCTGACGGTCTCGGGGTTACAGTTGATCATGATTGTTTCATAGCCCGCGTCGGTCAGCGCATAGC
>JAGRMK010000519.1 GCA_020441345.1 Paracoccaceae bacterium | reverse complement strand
TCCCCAGCATCAGCGCGTCATGCGTCACCTGGATCAGGCGTTCGGCCTTGCGCGGCAGATCGCCCGCGACATACATCCGCGAGGTGTCGCCAAACCAGCCGTCCACGATCACCGTCACGTCGATATTCAGGATATCGCCGTTCTTCAGCGTCTTTGGCCCCGGAATGCCGTGACAGACGACGTGATTGACGCTGATGCAACTGGCGTGCTGATACCCGCGATAACCGATGGTGGCCGAGGACGCGCCGTGCGCGGCGACCATGTCGGTGATCAGGCGGTCGATCTCGGCGGTGGTCTGGCCGACGAACACATGCTGCGCGATGTCGTCTAGGATCTGCGCGGCGACGCGCCCGGCCTTGTGCATGCCGGCGAAATCCTGCGGGTCGTGAAGGCGGATCCCTTCGCGGGTGATGCGGCCGTTCTTGTCGTACACGGGTCTGCCCTTTGTCTGGTCAGCCCCTAGATAAGGGGGATTGTGCGCTTTGACCAGACTGCGGCGGGCTTTGCGGGGCCGGGTCAATCGCCACGGCGCCCGCCGCCGCGACCCCCTGCGGGGTGATTCGCGTGGCCAACCCCAGCATCCGCACCCCGGTTGCTCGGGCCAGGTCAAAGGCCCGCGCATAAGCGGGGTCGATATCGGCGGCGATGCGGATGCGCGCCACGTCGTCGCGCGCCAGCAGATACAGCATCGCGGCGGGACGGCCCGCGCGCGCGGCCTCGGTCAATTCTGCGAGATGTTTCGCGCCGCGCGCGGTGACGCTGTCGGGGAACTCGGCCCAGCCATCGCGGGCCAGGGTCACGCTTTTGACCTCCAGCAGCGTGTCGTCGCCCAGCACGAAATCGACACGGCTTTTGGCGCCCATTTTCACCTCGGCGCGAAACGCCCCCGCCGTTACGCCGGGCACGGCATCGGCGCGCAGAGCCTCGGAAACGACACGGTTCGCCAGCGCGGTATCGACCACCGCCATCCCGCCGCCGCACTCCACCAGCTTCCACGACCAGCGCAGCTTGCGCTTGGGGTCATCGTTGCCTTCGATCCAGCAGGTCATGCCCGGTTCGGCCATACCCAGCATCGAGCCGGGGTTCGCGCAATGCGCGGTGATCGTCTGACCGTCCAGGTCCAGATCGGCAAGAAAACGTTTGTAGCGCCGCAACAGACGGGCGCGGATCAGAGGGCGGGAAAACTCCATCCCCGCCAGATAGCGCGCATTGGCGCGATTGGAAACGCCCGCGCGCTGCGCTAGGGTCCGGGCAAATCAAGACGAGGTCATCATGCCCAACCCAACCGCCGCCATGCTCGTGATCGGGGACGAGATCCTGTCTGGACGCACGCGCGACTCGAATTTGCATCATCTGGCCAAGGAACTGACCGGCCACGGGATTCGCCTGCAAGAGGCGCGTGTCGTGTCCGACGATCACGACGCCATCGTCGCCGCGGTCAGGGCGTTGAGCGCCTCGGTCGATCATCTGTTCACCTCGGGCGGGATCGGGCCGACGCATGATGACATCACCGCCGATGCGGTGGCGGCGGCGATGGGTGCAGCCATCGGTATCCGCGACGATGCCCGCGCGATACTGGAAGCGCATTACCAGCGCACCGGGCTGGAGCTGAACGAAGCGCGGCTGCGCATGGCGCGGATCCCGGATGGCGCCACGCTGATCGACAACCCGATTTCCGCCGCGCCCGGTTTCAGCCTGCGCAATGTGCATGTGATGGCCGGGGTTCCGGCAATTTTCGAGGCCATGGTGGCCGGCGTCCTGCCGATGCTGGCCGGTGGCGACCCGCTGCTGAGCCAGATGATCGACGTGCATCGCGGAGAAGGCGAAATCGCCGCCCCGCTCAAGGATCTGGCGGCGCGGTTTCCCGATCTGAGTTTCGGCTCGTATCCCTATGTCCGAAACGGCGCCTATGGCACGCAACTGGTGGTGCGCGGCACCGACGCGGCACGGATGGACGCGGCAATCGTGGAGTTGTCGAAACTGGCGGCTTCGGCATGAACGCGACACCTGACCAGCTCTTCGCCGCACTCGAAGCGACCTGGCCGCCGGTATCCAGCCGCCGGGTCGGGCCGTTCCGCCTGCGCGACGGGGCGGGTGGCGGCAAACGGGTCAGCGCCGCGGTGCTCGACGGTCCGTTCAGCGAGGCCGCACTGGCCGAAGTCGCCGACCAGAAGCTGTTTCAACTGAGATCCGGACAGGAGGATCTGGACCGCGCCCTCGCCGCGCGCGGCTTTGCGGTGCTGGACCCCACGATCCTTTATGCCGCACCGATTGAAGCCATCGCCCAGAAACCGCGCCCGGTATCGCTGTTGTCGGCCTGGCCCCCGTTGGCCATGCAGCGCCAGGTCTGGGCCGATGGCGGCGTCGGGCCAGAGCGCATCGCGGTGATGGAGCGTGCCTGCGATCCCAAGATGGCCTTCATCGCCCGGTTCGAGAACCGCGTCGCGGGCGCCGGATTCGTTGCCATTCACGACGCAATCGCCATGCTTCATGCCTTGCAGGTCGAGATCGATTTCCGCCGCAAGGGAGTCGCACGCTACATGGTGCGCGGCATGGCCCATTGGGCGCAGGAACAGGGCGC
>JAGRMK010000043.1 GCA_020441345.1 Paracoccaceae bacterium | reverse complement strand
TGCCGGCTGAACGCCTATGAAACCGAGGCGATGAAGGATCTGGCGGCGCAGGCGGGGGTTGCCAACGCGCATGTCGTCAACACCTGCGCGGTGACTGCCGAGGCGGTGCGCAAGGCCCGGCAGGAAATCCGCCGCATTCGCCGCGAAAACCCTGACGCGGCGATCATCGTCACCGGCTGCGCCGCGCAGACCGAGCCCGAGACCTTTGCCGCCATGCCCGAAGTCACCCGCGTGATCGGCAACCACGAAAAGATGCAGGCCGCGACCTGGGCCGGGCTGACCCCCGACCTGATCGGCCAGACCGAACGCGTGCAGGTCGATGACATCCTGTCGGTGCGCGAAACGGCGGGGCATCTGATCGACGGCTTCGGCAGCCGCGCGCGGGCCTATGTGCAAGTGCAAAACGGCTGCGACCATCGTTGCACGTTTTGCATCATCCCCTATGGGCGCGGCAATTCGCGCTCGGTTCCGGCGGGGGTGGTGGTCGAGCAGATCAGGCGCCTGGTGGGTGCGGGATATAACGAGGTGGTGCTGACCGGGGTGGACCTGACGTCCTGGGGGGCGGATCTGCCCGCGGCGCCCAGGCTGGGCGACCTGGTGCGGCGGATCCTGCGGCTGGTGCCGGATCTGCCCCGGTTGCGGATTTCCTCGATCGATTCGATCGAGGCCGATCCCGCGCTGATCGAGGCGATTGCCGGCGAACCGCGCCTGATGCCGCATCTGCACCTGAGTTTGCAGGCCGGGGACGACATGACCCTCAAGCGCATGAAGCGCCGCCACCTGCGCGACGACGAGATCCGCTTCTGAACTGAAATGCGCGCCGCGCGGCCCGATCTGGTCTTTGGCGCGGATCTGATCGCGGGCTTCCCCACCGAGACCGACGCGATGTTCGAGAACACGCTGGCGCTGGCGCGGGACTGTGGGTTGACCTGGCTGCACGTCTTTCCTTTCTCGCCGCGCAAGGGCACGCCCGCGGCGCGCATGCCGCAGGTGCCGGGCGCGACCGTCAAGGCCCGCGCGGCGCGGCTGCGCGCGCTGGGCAACGAGCTGGCGCGTGCGCATCTGGATGCGCAGGTCGGACTTGCGCATCAGGTGTTGATGGAAAGCCCGCGCATGGGGCGGACCGAGCAGTTCACCGAGGTGCAATTCGACCGGGATCATCCGGTCGGCGGGATCGTGGCGGCGCGCGTGATCGGGCATGACGGGGTGCGGCTGGTGGCGGGATGAATTCGACCGGGTGACGGGGGGCGGGCCGCGGACCCGTCGAGGGTCCTCGTCCCGCGCGGGTTCCCACCCGCACCCGGTCCGGGGGCGCAGGCGCCCCCTGGAAACCCCCCTGAGTATTTGAGGCAAGATGAAAAGGCGATGGACGTGAGCAATTCCCTGTTGAGCGACTGGACCGGGCCGTTCGGCCTGCCGCCCTTTGCGCAGATCGCGGACGACGACTTCGCGCCCGCCTTCGAGGCGGCCCTGGCGCAGGGGCGCGCGGCGGTGGCGGCGATTGCCGAGAGCCCCGACGCGCCCGATTTCGCCAATACCATCGAGGCGCTGGAGCGGGCCGATAGGCTGCTGGACCGGGTGGCGGGCGTGTTCTTCAATCTGTCGGGGGCGCAGTCGAACCCGGCGCGCGAGGCTTTGAGCCGGGAACTTGCGCCGAAGCTGTCGGCCTATGCATCCGAGGTGACATCGAACACCGCGTTGTTTGCGCGGATCGAGGATCTCTGGGCGCGCCGCGACGCGCTGGGTCTGACGCCCGAGCAGGACCGCGTTCTGATGCTCTATCGGCGGATGTTCGTGCGGGCGGGGGCGGCGCTGGATCGCGCGGCGTCGGACCGGATGGCGGCCGTGAAATCGCGGCTGGCCAGCCTGGGCACCCAGTTCACGCAGAACCTGCTGGCCGATGAGCGCGACTGGTCGATGCCGCTGGAGGATCTGGCTGGTCTGCCCGACTTTGTCGTTGATACCGCTGCCGCTGCCGCCGCCGAGCGCGGACTGGAGGGGCATGTGGTGACGCTGAACCGGTCGCTGATCGTGCCCTTCCTGCAGTATTCGACGCGCCGCGATCTGCGGCAGAAGGCTTATGAGGCCTGGGGTGCGCGGGGCGCCAACGGGGGCGAGACCGACAACCGGGCGATTGCCGCCGAAACGCTGGCCTTGCGCCATGACCGCGCGGCGCTGCTGGGCTATGACTCTTTCGCGGCCTACAAGCTGGAGACCGAGATGGCGCGCACGCCGCAGGCGGTGCGCGCGTTGCTGATGCGGGTCTGGGAGCCGGCCCGCGCGCAGGCGCTGGCCGATGCCGAAGCGATGGAGGCGCTGTTGCACGCCGACGGGTTCGAGGGGCCGCTGCAACCCTGGGACTGGCGGTTCTATGCCGAAAAGCGGCGTCAGGCGATGCATGACTTCGACGAGGCGGCGCTCAAGCCCTATCTGTCTCTGGATGCGATGATCGCCGCCGCTTTCGACGTGGCGGGGCGGCTTTTCGCCCTGGAGTTCGCGCCGCTCGACGTGCCGCTTTATCACCCGGATGTGCGCGCCTGGGAGGTCACGCGGAACGGCGCGCATGTGGCGGTGTTCATCGGCGATTATTTCGCGCGGCCGTCGAAACGCTCGGGCGCCTGGATGTCGAATTTCCGGGGCCAGCACAAGCTGGATGGCGAGCAGCGCCCGGTGGTGGTCAATGTCTGCAATTTTGCCAAGGGCGATCCGGCGCTGTTGTCCTGGGACGATGCGCGCACCCTGTTCCACGAGTTCGGCCACGCGCTGCACGGGATGCTCAGCGATGTGACCCATGGGTTCATTTCCGGCACCTCGGTGGCGCGCGATTTCGTCGAACTGCCCAGCCAGCTTTACGAGCATTGGCTGGA
>JAGRMK010000518.1 GCA_020441345.1 Paracoccaceae bacterium | reverse complement strand
CCCATGAACAGCGTCGGCAGGTATTGCGCGACCGAGACCGCGACACCGATCGCCGCCGCCGTGCACAAGGGCGCCAGCAGCACCGGCAGCTTGACGCGCCACAGCCGCCGCCAGGGTCCGGCGCCCAGCGACGCGGCGGCACGGCCAAGGCGCGGATCCAACGCCCGCCAGGGATCGCTGAGCGCGATCATCACATAGGGAAAGACGAACAGCGCCTGCGCCCAGATCACCGCGACCCAGCCGCCCGACAGGCCCAGCCGCAGGAACAGCACGTTCAGCCCGACCAGGAACCCGATCTGCGGCACCAGAAGCGGCGCATAGATCAGCGCCTCGGCCCAACCGGCGCGGCCCCGTCGCGCGCGGTCCTCGCCTTCAAGCCAGGCAACCGCCAGCGCCAACGACAACGCGGTCGTGGCCAGCGCCAGCGCCAGGGTCGCCGTCAGGGCCCGGCCCCAGCCACCGCCCGGCGTGGACCAGGCACGCAGCGACCAGCTTTGCGGCAGAAGATGCGGAAAGCTCCAACGCCAGGCCACTGACCAGAGCGCCAGCGCCGCGATTGCCAGCACCCCCAGCCCCAGCAGCGCCAGGCCCGCGCCGGCAATCGCCCGCACCACCGGGTCCACCCCCTGCCCGCGCCCGCCGCGCCGCAGCCAGACACGGCCCAGCCCCCCTGCCCCGCGCGCGCCCGCCAGCAGCAGCGCGGCGCAAACCAGCACCAGCCCCGCCTGCACCAGCGCCCCCGCCGAGGCCGGCAGCAGCATCCGCGTATCGGGATCGGAAAACAGCCGCACCAGCAGCACCGCCAGGGTCGGCGGGTTCGACGGGCCAAGGATCAGCGCCATGTCCACAACCGACAGCCCATAGGCCAGCACCACCAGCACCGGCAGGCGGATCAGCGGCCAAAGCTGCGGCAGGATCAACGCGATCCAGGCCATGCCGCGCCCGTAACCCAGCGACCGACCGGCCCGCAGATGCGCCCGCACCGGGATCTGGGTCAGCGCGGACTGGATCATCAACAGCAGGAACGGCACTTCCTTGACCATCAGGCCCAGGATCAACGCCAGCCCCCAGGGATCGCCCACAGTGGCGATGTCGGGCGGGCGGTCCCAGCCAAAGAGCGGCGCCAGACCGCGCGCAATCCACCCCGAGGGCGCCAGAACGAAGGCAAGGCCAATCGCCATCGCCGCGTGCGGCATCGCCAGGAACGGGGTCAGCAGCCGGGTGACGCGGCGCGGTGTCCGCCGGCCCGAAAGCGCGGCACTGACCGCCAGGGCCAGCACCAGCGCGGCCAGCGTCGATCCAAGCCCGGTGACCAGGCTCAGACGCAACGCACTGCCGAAACCGGGGATCGCCAGCAGGTCGCGCCAAGGGGCCAGCCCCGGCCCGGTCGCGCCGATGGCAGGCATCACGCCCAGGCTTGCGCGGGCGCCAATCCACAACCCGGCCGCGATCGGACCGATCAGCCCCAGCGCGACCACCGCCAGCACCAGCGCCCGCAGGCTGCGCCCCTCGGTGCTCACCGGGTGTAACGCTGCGCCCAATCCTCGGTCAGGCGGGTCATCCAGCTTGCGTGCGGTTCCAGCAGGGTCGGCCCCAGATCGGCGCGGTCGGGCAAGGCGGGCGCGGTCGGCAGCGCCGCAAAGGCGGCCCGCGCGGCGTCATCCAGTCGCGTCGGGTCGAGCACGGAAAACGAGCCCAGAACCTCGATGTTCTGCATCCGCGCTTGCGTCGCCGGGTCCAGCAGGAAATTCGCCACCACCATCGCGCCCTCGGGATGGGCGGCATTATAGGGGATCGCGACGAAGCTGACATTGCCGATGGTGCCGCCCTCGGGGACAAAGACCCGCACGGTTTCGGGCAGCAGCCCCTGCGCGATGGCCGCCGCGGTCGAGGCCGGGTCAAAGGACATCGCGATATCCACCTCGCCATCGTTCAACAATTGCTGCTGCACCGATTCGTTTTCGGGGAACGCCGTGCCGCCGCGCCACAGATTCGGGCGCAGTGCGTCATACCAGGCCCAGAGCGGCGCGGTCGCGGCGCCGTAGCTGGCGTCGGTCACGGGCGCTTGCAGCACGGCGGGATCGGGGGCCAGCGCGATCAGCGCCTGTTTGAGGAACGTCGCGCCCATGAAATTCGACGGGTGCGGATGGGTGAAACGCCCGGGGTTATCCGCTGCCCAGGTCACGAAACCGGCCATGTCGCGCGGCGGTTCGGGGGCGCGTGCAGCGTCGATGTTGAACACGAACTGCGCCAGCCGCCAGGGGCTTTCCATGCCCGCGACCGGCACGGTGAAATCGACCGTGTTCGCCGATCCCTCGGACAGGTCCAGAAAACGTGCGTTCGGCAGGTCGGCCACGAAGGGGCCGAACAACAGCCCCTGGGTCTGCATCGCCAGGAAATTCGGCCCGTTGATCCAGATCATGTCCACCGAGCCGCCCGCGTCCTGCCCCGCCGCGCGTTCGGAAATCACCCGCGAGACGGCCTCTGTCGTATCGCTCAGCCGGACATGCACCACCTCGACACCGTAAAGCCGCGCGGTTTCCTGCCCGACCCAGGTGATGAAGGCGTTGGTGCGCGCGTCGCCGCCCCAGGCGTTCCAGTAGACGGTCTGGCCGCGCGC
>JAGRMK010000042.1:1246-1760 GCA_020441345.1 Paracoccaceae bacterium | reverse complement strand
CGTCCAGCACCTTGCAGATATCGCGCGGCGAGGGCACGCCGTCGGTCGTCTTGAAGCCCGAGCCCTTCGTTTCTTCGCGGATGATGTCCATGCACAGCTCGACTCATTCGTCGCAGATGAACACGGTCGGACCCGCGATAAGCTTGCGCACCTCGTGCTGGCTTTTGCCGCAAAAGGAGCAATACAGCGTGTTCTTGCTGTCATTACCGGAGGAATTGGCCATTCGACACCTCGTGCTCGTGTTCGGTTCGGGCCTTCTGAAGGGCCTTTGTGGCGTAGGTTAGGCCAGCATCAGGACGGGAACAATGCCAAATTCGCATCTGCCCCCCGTCCTCCGATCCTGCCCCTCTCAGGATGCCGGTCGCGATACCGCTCACGATGCCGGCGTCTCGTCTTTGTTGCGGCTCGACACGATCTCGTCGATCAGACCCCAGTCCTTGGCGTCCTCGGCCGTCATGAAGTTGTCGCGCTCCAGCGCGGCCTCGACCTTTTTCAGGGTTTGGCCGGTGTGCTT
>JAGRMK010000042.1:237-1172 GCA_020441345.1 Paracoccaceae bacterium | reverse complement strand
CCCTGGAACCCGCCCGAAGGCTGGTGCACCATGACACGGCTGTTGGGCAGCGAGAACCGCATGCCCTTTTCTCCGGCGGTCAGCAACAACGACCCCATCGAAGCCGCCTGCCCGACGACCAGCGTCGAAACCTTGGGCTTGATGTATTGCATCGTGTCGTAGATCGACAGGCCCGCCGTCACCACGCCACCCGGCGAATTGATGTACATCGAAATTTCTTTCGACGGATTTTCGGATTCAAGATGCAGCAATTGCGCGACGATCAGCGTCGACATGCCGTCATGCACGGGGCCGGTGACGAAAATGATCCGCTCCTTGAGCAGGCGCGAAAAGATGTCATAGGCACGTTCGCCCCGGCTGGTCTGTTCAACGACCATCGGGACGAGGTTCATGTAGGTTTCAATCGGATCGCGCATCGCTCGGGCCTCGTGTTCAGCGGATGGTGCCCACCATAGGGGGCAAACCTTGCCACAGACTTAGCCCGCCGCTCAGACCCCCGCAAGGGCAAGCCGGGCGTGTTTTTCCGTGCCGGCGGGGCAGGTGCCGATGTGCCGGGACTTGCTGGACCTAACAGGCGCCGTGAATTGGCCCTAGAACTTGCTGGACTTTCGCAACAATAACGGTCTGGATAGACGCGATTGCACAGGTGATCGGGCATTCAAGAGGTGGACATGACGCGCCAACCCGCGCCAGACCTGTCGCCGGTCCTCTCGGATACGGTGCGCAAGACGACCTGCTACATGTGCGCGTGCCGCTGCGGTATCAACGTGCACATGAAAGGCGAAACCGTCGCCTACATCGAGGGCAACCGCGATCATCCGGTCAACAAGGGGGTGCTTTGCGCCAAAGGCTCGGCGGGGATCATGCAACACCTCAGCCCGGCACGACTGCGCAAGCCGCTGAAGCGCGTCGGCCCGCGCGGCTCGGGCGAATTC
>JAGRMK010000042.1:0-121 GCA_020441345.1 Paracoccaceae bacterium | reverse complement strand
CTGACGGGCTGGTGGGCGCAGGCGTTTGGCACACCCAATTACGCCGCACATGGCGGGTTTTGCAGCGTCAACATGGCAGCCGCCGGGATCTACACCATGGGCGGCGCGTTCTGGGAATTCG
>JAGRMK010000517.1 GCA_020441345.1 Paracoccaceae bacterium | reverse complement strand
AGCAAGGTCACTTCGCGCGGGATGACGCCCAGCTTTGGCCGACCGGGCCCGCGTTTGGGCGAGGGTGGCTCCGGGTAGCCGCGCGGATCGATGTCGATCACCTGTCCCGTCAGGTCGCTGAAGACCAGTGCGGAGCCGTCTTTGGGCAGCGCCCGGGCCAGCTGGTGTAATGGCCCCTGGGTGATCTTGCGGTTGCCGGCAAAGGCGCTACAGGGGGTCTGGGGATCGTGGGTCATCGGGGCCTCCGTTTCCCGCGTTGAACCGTGATTCGGGGGGCTTGTCAATAATACCCGGATAATATTGAAGCCTCGCTCAAGACCTGTTATTCACACCCAGCCCAACGGAGTCGCACCGATGAAATCGCAAGACCGCCGCGCCGCCATCGCGGCTTACAAGGAACAAAAGACCCCGGCAGGCATCTTTGCCATCCACTGCCAGACGGATGGGTCGGTCTGGGTCGGCTCGGCGCCGAACCTGGATACTATCGAGAACCGTCACTGGTTCACGCTGCGTCAGGGCACGCACCCGAACGCGGCGCTGCAACGGGTCTGGGCCGCCCATGGGGAAGAGTCCTTCAGCCTTGAAATCCTGGAACAGCTCGAAGACGATGTATCCGATATTGCGCGCCCGCGCGTCCTCAAGGAGCGGCTGGCGCATTGGCGTGCCACACTGTCGGCGCAGGGGGTGTGACGCGGGGTGCTGAACCGCGACGCTGATCGCAGGGGGCGGGGCGATGGATGAAATCGATCTTGTGGTGATCGGCGCCGGGGTTGTGGGACTGGCGATTGCCCGCGCCGCCGCCCTGCGCGGGGCCGAGGTGCTGGTGCTGGAGCAACACGACGCGCCGGGCATGGAAACCTCGTCGCGCAACAGCGAGGTGATCCACGCCGGGATGTATTACACGCCCGGCAGCCTGAAGGCACGGCATTGCGTTGCCGGTCGGCGGATGCTTTATGACTACCTCGATGCGCGCGGCGTGGCGAATAAACGGACCGGCAAGCTGATTGTCGCCACCAGCCCACAGGAAGACGCGCAGCTTGACAAGATCGCGGCGCGCGCGCGGGCCAATGGCCTGACCGATGACGCGGCGCTGATCCGGTTGAGTGGCGCCGAAGCGCGCGCTCTGGAACCGGCACTGACCTGCACGTCGGCCCTGTTATCGCCGGCGACCGGAATTGTCGACAGCCATGGCTACATGCAGGCGCTGTTGGGCGACGCCGAGAACGCGGGCGCGATGCTCAGCCTGGGGTCGCGTGTGACCGGGTTCCGGCCCGGCCCGCCGCATGTGCTGACCGGGATCAGCCAGGGCGAGGATTGGCAGCTGTCCGCACGCCGAGTGATCGTCGCCGCCGGGCTGCATACTGCCACGCTGATGCGCGATGCGGGACTCGGCGCGGCGGTGCCGCAGGACTATTGGCTCAAGGGCAGTTATTTTACCCTCAATCGGCGCGGCCCGTTTCGTCATCTGGTCTATCCTGTGCCGGTGGGCGGCGGGTTGGGGGTGCATGTGACGTTGGATATCGGCGGGGGCACCCGGTTCGGCCCCGATACCCAGCCCGTCGAGACCGAGGATTATACCGTCGATCCTGCCCGGGTCGCGGCGTTCGAACAGGCGATCCGACGCTATTGGCCGGCCCTGCCGGACGGGGCGCTCAACGCCGGGTATGCGGGGATCCGTCCCAGGCTGGTGCCGCCATCGGGGCAGGATGCGGATTTCGTGATTCAGGGGCCGGGCGCGAGCGGCGCCGGGGCACTGGTTGTGCTGCACGGGATCGAGAGCCCCGGCCTGACGGCCAGCCTGTCTCTGGCCGAAGCAGCCTGTGATGCGCTGATGGGGCAGAGTGCGCGGTAACGTGGCTCTCTGTCGGTGGGGACTTGTCCTTCCCGCCCTCGTGCGAAACCCTGTGCGTTCCTGTTGCAAAGGTGCGTCATGCCGATCCTCACCCGTCTGGAAACCTTCCACACCGAATTCGTCTGCTTCGTCAAAGCCACCGCAGAAGATGGCGCGATAGGGTGGGGGCAGACCTCGACCTATAACGCGGACATCACCGCGCAGGTGTTTCACCGGCAGATCGCGCCCTGGGTACTGGGTCAACCGGTCGATGATATCGCGGCGCTGGTCGCCCGGGTCGAACGCGCCGAGCACAAATACCCCGGAACCTATCGCAATCGCGCACTGGCCGGGCTCGATACCGCGCTGTGGGACATGGCGGGCAAACGCGCGGGCCTTCCGGTGGCCGCCTTGCTGGGCGGCAGCGCAGGGCCAGTGCGCGCCTATGCCAGTTCGATGCAGCGCGATATCGCACCCGCCGAAGAAGCCGAGCGGCTTAAACGGATTTGCGGCGAGCAGGGGTTCACCGCCGCCAAGTTCCGCATCGGCGCGGAATGCGGGCAAGACATCGACCAGTGGCCGGGTCGCACCGAAGAGATCATTCCGACCGTGACCCGCGCCCTGCCGGGGATCGACACCCTGGTCGATGCCAACTCGGGCTTCTCTGTCGCGCGCGCGATCACCGTCGGCCGCATGCTGCAAGAGCACGGCGTCAGTCACTACGAAGAGCCCGTGCCCTGGTGGGATCTCGACGCAACCAAGGCCGTCCGCGAGGCGCTGGACATTGACGTGACCGGCGGCGAGCAGGATCACGACCTGGGCACCTGGCGGCGGATGATCGCCATGCGTGCCGTCGATGTGGTGCAACCCGACGTGATGTATCTGGGCGGGCTGTCGAACACGCTTGCCGTGGCGCGGATGGCCGCCGAGTCGGGTCTGCCCTGCACGCCCCATGCTGCAAATCTGGGGCTGGTGACGCCGTGCACGATGCATCTGCTGCGCGCCCTGCCGAACGCGGGGAAATATCTGGAATTCTCCATCGAAGGCGACGAATACTATCCGTGGCAACGCGACCTGTTTCTGGGCGATCCCTTCGTGGTTCGCGACGGGCACCTGAACGTTGGCGACGAACCCGGATGGGGCGTCACGGTGAACCCCGCATGGCTGGAGCGCGCGACCTATACAAACAGCGCGCTGGGCGCTGAACCTGACAGCGCTTATGCAAGGCTTTACGCCGCGACGATGGCGAAAGGCCTGTAGCGCCGCGGCGGTGTCGGCGGCGTGTTTGCAAGTATTTCTGGCAAGATGAAAGCGGGTCAGTCCCAAAGATCGGTGGACAGGTATTTCAGGCCTGAATCGCAGGCGACAAAGGCGACCGAGCCACCACGTTCAGGGCCGTGCAACAGGGCGATGGCAGCGGCCAGATTCGCGCCGGTCGAGAACCCGGCAAAGATCCCTTCGGTTTGGGCAAGCGCGCGCGCCGCCGCGCGGGCTTCGGCGCCGCTCACGGTCAGAACGCCGGCCAGTGGTGCATTGGCCAGATGCGCCAGATCGCCCATCAGATAACCGCCCCCCTGGATCGGATGATCCGGCTGCGACTGGTCGCCGCCTGACAGCGCCTCGGCGCCTCGTGGCTCGACCCCATAGCAGCGCACCCCCCTTGGGCCCAACGCTTGCGCCACACCCCCCAGCGTTCCGCCGGATCCGGCAAAGTCGCAAAATGCCGTGATCGTCCCCTCGGATTGCGCCCAAAGCTCGACTGCCGTCCCGTCGCGGTGCGCAGCCGGGTTGCCGGGGTGGCGAAACTGATCCGCGCGGAATGCACCGCGCGCGGCGGTGATTTGCCGCGCCGCCTCCTCGACCAGCGCCAGATCCGCACCCGAGACCTGACCCGGTCGACCGCCCGCCTGTTGCGGCACGATGAACACCTCGGCCCCCAGCGCGGTCATCATCCGCGCCCGTTCGGACGAATTGCCGGCACTCATCACCGCCACGAACGGATGGCCCATGACCGCGCAGACGATAGCCAGGCCGGTTCCCATGTTGCCCGAGGTCAGCTCGACCACGCTTTGCTGCGGCATCAGGGCCCCTTCCGCGCGGGCCGCCGCGATGATCGCCCGCGCCGCGCGGTCCTTTTTCGAAAAGCCGGGCAACAGGTAGTCGAGCTTGCACAGCAGCCGACCCTCCAGCCCATGCTGCGCCACGATCCGGTCAAGCGCCACCAGCGGCGTTTGCCCGATGGCTGCGATCACCGATGGCAGAATCATCGCCTCTGATCCTTGCTTTGAAACCTGACCGCTTCATCTTGCCAAAAATACTCAGGGGGGTGAAGGACCGCAGGTCCGAGGGGGGCATAGCCCCCCTGCGACGGATCAGACACCATTGACGGCCCGCGCAAACCTGCTCATATGCCGCCATGACCGAGCTCGACAGAAT
>JAGRMK010000516.1 GCA_020441345.1 Paracoccaceae bacterium | reverse complement strand
CCCTGCGCATTGGCCAGCAGCGTTACCGCATCGCGCAAGCCCGCGTCGATCAACCGCGCCTCGATCCCGCCCAGACCGACCGGCGCAATCCGGGGCATGGCAGCCTCCGGTATCTGGCCGGGCAGCTCCGCGATCTCGGTCTGGCGGGCCAGATACCAGTCGCGCGTTGCCTCGGCCTCTGTTACCGCGGCGCGGGCCGCGGCGCGCTGCTCTTGCAGCGGCAGTGCCGCCAGCACGACGAAGGCCGCCGGGATCACCACGCCGGCCAGCAGCGCCAGAAGCACCCGCTCGCGCCGGCTGCGTCCGGCCAATCCCCGTGCCAAGGCCGCGATCATGGCCTGCCCCCGATTACCGAAACCGTGGCGCTGACCCCGCCTTCGGGCGCGATTGCCGACCGCGCGATGCTGGCCTGCACCCCCGCCGCGCCCAACGCCGCCGTCACCGCATCCAGGGCGCGAAAATCCTCCAGAAGCAGATCCAGCGCCACACCGTCGATCCCCTGGTCCAGCGCAACACCAAGCACCGTGGCGGGCGACTCGGACAGGGCCAGCGCCGCACGTTGCAGCAGCGCAAGACCGCCGAGCGGCTCCGCGATGGCCGAGGTTGCGCCGCGCCGGCGTTCGATCTCACGCGTGACCTGCACCCGCAGATCCAGGATCGGCGCCGCTCCCAGCAAATCGCGCCGTGCCGCCGCCAGGGTCTGCGCCTCGATCGCGGCGGCGGCGGCGCGGTCGTGCCGCGTGGCCAGAGCCGTCGCCCCGGCCCAGCTTGCGGCGCCAAGCGCCAGCAAGGCCAGCGGCCAGACGAGCCGCCGCACGCGGGCCTCGAGGGCGCTGGCATCGGCGCGCGGATCGCGGATGAAATCGAGACTCAGTTCACCATGTGCAAACTGCCTTGGCTGAACGGTGGCGGGAAGCTCGGCGGCATCGCGCACCGGCGCCAGCCCGTCGAGCCGTGCGGCGACGGTGTCGGGCACCGCACCAAGCACCAGCACCGCGCGCGGCAGGGTGTTGGTCGCGCGGGCCTGCTGCAAAGCCTGCACGATCATCTGTTCGGCCAGCGCGGTCTCGGCAGAGAACCCGTCACCGGGCCCCAGCCGGACGCATAACTGATCCCCCTCTTGCGCCAATACCCACAGGCCCGGCGCGACCGGCAGAGCGGCGTAATCGGGCAAGAGGCCGCGACACCGCACGGCCGCCGCACCCAGCGCACCCCGCCAGCGCGTCACCGCGTCCCGGTCAGCGACTGCCACGCGCGACCAGCCGTCCGCCGAGCCCAGCCGCGCCGGGCGGATATCCAGCGTGCGGCCATCCGCGCCCAGCCGGTCCAGAGCTTGCCGCCGCGCGACATCCTCGCGCGCGGCGCCTTTCAACGAGCCTGGCAGGCCCAGCACGATCAGGGGTGCCTCGGCGCCCGGCACCAGCGCCACAAACCCGCCCGCAGGCGGCATGCCATCGCCAACCCGCCAGATCGGCAAGGCCGTCTGGCGGGCGGCGGGCGCCGGTCTGGATCGGGTTTGCGGCATCATTCGGGCTCGGGCATGGACAGGACCACGGCACTGCGCCCCGGCAAGGGCTCGCGGTTGAGCACAACAGACCGTCGCAGGCGCAGCGTGTCAAGCCGTGCCTCCAACGTCACCAGAAAGGTGACGGACCCGACCGACAGAGGCAGGGCCTCCAGCCGGGTGGCGATGTCGGGGCCCAGCGTCTCGGCGGCCCAGAGCATGAGTGTCTCGATATCAGGCACCGGATCGCGGCGCAGGAAGCGGTTCAGACTGTCGCGCTGAGCCGAAGGGACATCGGGCAGCAGCGCCCTGAGCACGTCCGGGTGCAGGGTGTTGATGTTCATCGCGGCCCCCGGCGGCAGGGCGGCAAGCAGAGGCAACAAACGGGCGAATTCGGTGGCTTCCGACGCGGCGATGGGGGCCAGCTGACGCGGATCGACCAGCGGCAAGGGCAGAGGAGCGCCCGAAACGGCGGCGGCGCGGGCCGCAGGATCCGGGCCAAGCGCATCGGCCAGACGCTGCGCGCCGCGACGGCTCAGGCCCTGCCCCTCGGCCAGCCTGAGAAAAGCGGCGCGTGCCGCCTGATGCGTCGCATCCTCGCCGTTCAGGGTGTTGACGTTGAACCGGGCGTGCAGATCCTGAACCTGCCAGGCCAGAAACCCGTCGCCGATGACGATTCCGTCGCGCGGCTGCGCCCAGTCCTGGCGCGGATGCACCACGCCATCGCCGGGCAGCGCCGCCAGCATCGCCGACACCAGGCTGGTTCCGCTGTCGAGGAACAGCGCCGCCTGATCGGCTTGAAACCGTATTTGCAGCCGGGTGCGCGCATCATTGGCGCGCAGCATCAGCGCGGTCGCAACTGCCGCGATGGCCGCGACGATCACCAGCGCCTGAACCAGGGCCATGCCGCGCGAGGCCCTCATCGCGCCATCACCAGCCGGATTACCCCGTGCCGCGCATGGGTCACGATCACCTCGAACCCGTCGGGCAGGACGGCGGGCCTCTCGTCATCGGGCAGGGTGCCGCCCAGCGGCGCAAGGGTGATCGCGCTGACCTCGGTCAGGACAGCGACCAGTGGGCCCGGCTCTGCGACCTGCGCCGGGTTCGGCACCATCCGGCGCGCCAGCACACCCCGCCCGTCCAGCACCCAGTCAACCCGCCCGAAGCCCCCCGAATCACGGCCCGGCAGGCTTGCGATCCCGGAGCGCATCAGGGAAAACCCCTGCGGCCCGGTGCCGATTGCGGGCAGCACACCGCCATCGTCGCCAGTGCGCGGCACCGGCGCCACGGCTTCCAGGTCGTGCCGCAGCAGGGCCAGCGCGCGGGCGAGTTCCGCCGCCTCGTCATCGACCCGGACCAGGATGTCGCGTTGAAACAATGCGCCGTTGAGCGCCTGCACCGCCATCAGCGACACCACGGCCAGGATCGCCATCGCGGCCAGCAATTCGATCAGCGTGAACCCGGCGGCGCGGCCCCTCATGGTGTCCCCGCCGGGACATAGGTGACGGCGCGCGCACCAGGGCTGCCGGGCGCGGTAACGGCGATCGCGGCCTCGATCAACCCGCCGCTGGTGCGGTTCTCGGTGACTGCGACGGTCCAGTCGGTGCGCCCCTGCCGCACGGTCGCAGGCAGGGCGCGGCCCTCTGCCATCCCCGACAGGCGCAGCTCGGCGGCACGGTTCAGGGCGACCTCGGCGGCCAGAAGGCGCGGGATCTGCCCGCCAACGCCCCGCTGCGCCGCGTCAAAGCTGCGATAGGCCGCCAGTGAGCCGATCGACAGGATCGCGACCGCCACCACCAGTTCAATCAGGGTAAACCCGCGCGCCGCGCTCAATCGCATGTCACCGGCTCCCAGCCATCGGTCCGGCAGGCGATCTGCGCGGCGCGTTGCCCGCCGCCGCCGGCGACGATCACGTCGAATGCCGTGCTGCGACCGTCGGGCAGAAACAGAACCGGCGGCGTGGCCTCGGCCAGGGGCACGGCGAGCGACGGGTTATTCGCCGCCCCCGCCACCTGCCAGATCAGGGTGACACCCGACGCGGCGACCGGCGCGGCAACGGTTTGCCACGCGCCGTCCGCGTCCCGCGTGGCCAGCAACCAGCCGTCGCGGCGAGGCACCACACCAACCGATGCCCGCCCCAAAAGCGCCGCGTCGCGGGCGCGCGTCATCGCCTCGGCAAGACGGTCGGCCACGGCGCGCGGCGTATTCGTTGTTCGCGCGAAACCGCCGCCCGCGCCAAACCCCACGCCCAGCGCCAGGATGGACAGGATCGTCACCACGACCAGAAGTTCAATCAGCGTGAACCCGCGCGCGGATGCGACCCGTCCGGGGCGGTTATTGGCCTTGCCAGCTGGTGATGTCGGCATCCGTCCCCGTCCCCCCGGCGCGCCCGTCCGCGCCCTGGCTGACAATGTCGAACGGGCCATGCACACCCGGCGAAAGATAAAGATACGGCCGCCCCCAGGGATCGTCGGGCACCCGGTCGAGGTAGCCGCCCTCGGCCCAGTTCGACGGCGCGGGGGTCGGGCGCGTAACCAGCGCGCCCAGCCCCTGTTCGGTGGTGGGATAGGCACCATTGTCCAGCCGATACAGGTTCAGCGCCGAACTCACCGCCGCGATATCGGCCTGCGCGCGGGCGGCGCGGGCCTGGTCGGGGCGGTCGATGACGCGGGGCACGATGACCACGGCCAGCAGCGCCAGAATCACCACGACCACCATCAGCTCGATCAGGGTCAAACCGGCGTCGCGGCGCCCTGGCGTGGCTTTCGCGCGACGCGGCGCTCTGCTAGCACTCTGACTCATGCGGTTCTCCTGCCTGATTACAACCCGTCGCCAGACTATCCCTGCGCCTTGCGCCGCACAACCGTGCGGGCGCACAATCCCGTGCTGGTGATCGCCGCCCTGATGGGGGTGCTGGGCGCGGCGATGGGGTCGTTTGTCGCGCTACTGGCCGAACGTCTCTTGCGGCACGAACCCGTGGTTCTGGCGCGGTCGCGGTGCCGGTCCTGCGGCACGGATCTGAGCGCGTCCGACCTGGTGCCGGTGATCTCGTATCTTCTGCGCCGCGGGCGCTGTCGCCACTGTGGCGCGCGGATCCCGCCGCTGCTGTTGCAGGCCGAACTGGTCGGCGCGGCGATGGGTGTCACGGCGGCTCTGAGCGCTGC
>JAGRMK010000041.1 GCA_020441345.1 Paracoccaceae bacterium | reverse complement strand
AGCTTGAACGGCTTGATGATGGCTTCGATTTTCTTCATGCGTGGCTCCTCTCCGGGGTGTGTTCCGGCTCGGGCCCACAGACCACGTTCACACTCACGCGGCAATCGGTTAGCCTATGGGTCCGGCGGGTTTTCCGTCTGGATCGCGCTTTCTGCTGGGCGCTGCACAAAAAATAGGCAAACTGCCCGACAGGAATGCACTTTCGGGATGTGTCGGGTGAGAAGATGACTGATTTGGTGACGTCTGCCCAAATGCGCGCCATTGAGCACGCCGCGATTGAGTCGGGATCGGTCACAGGCCTTGACCTGATGGAACGCGCCGGGGCAGGGGTTGTCGCCGCGGTTCTTGACCAATGGCCGGCGCTGGCGGCGGGCGGGCACGCCGTCGTGCTATGCGGGCCGGGCAACAACGGTGGCGACGGATTCGTCGTGGCGCGGCTCTTGCATGACCGGGGTTGGCGCGTTTCCGTGTTTCTGTATGGCGATCCGGCGCGGCTGCCACGCGATGCGCGTCACAATCACGATCGCTGGATCCGGCTGGGCACGGTGCGACCGCTGGAGGATCCGCAGGGTGGCGTCTACGGCGGGTTCGGCGCGGCCGCACCGGATCTGATCGTCGATGCGCTGTTCGGAATCGGCCTGACGCGGGATCTGCCGGGGGATGTGGATCAAGCGTTGATCGATATCACGTCCTGGATGCATCGCCACGGGCGATGGGTTCCCGTGGTCGCGGTCGATATCCCTTCGGGGCTCTGCGCCGATAGCGGCGCGCTACGCGGCTGTGAGCTGGCGGCGGGGCTGACGGTGACATTTCATGGCGCAAAACCCGGTCACTATCTGGGCGAGGGGCCGGAACGCTGTGGCGTGCTGCGGGTGGTCGATATCGGCTTGCCGCAGCGCGCGCCGGGCCAGCGGCGTGACCCGGCGATTGCGCAGCGTGTCACATCGGCTTCGGTCCGGCCGCTCGTCGCCAAACCCGGCGGCCACAAATACGACCACGGTCACGCGCTGATCCTGGCGGGTGGCGTGGGGCGCGGCGGCGCGGCGCGGATGGCGGCGCGGGCGGCGCTGCGGATCGGTGCGGGGCTGGTGACGATGGGTGTTCCCCCTCCCGCGTTGCAGGAAAACGCGGCGCGGCTGGATGCGGTGATGTTGCGCGCGGTGGCCGGGCCCGAGGCTCTGATCGCGTCCCTGTCGGATACGCGGATCGCCGCGCTGTGCCTGGGGCCGGGGCTGGGGTTGGACCGGGCGCGCGATCTGGTCCTGGCGGCGCTGGGCGTGCGTGCCGGAGGGCTGCGGCTGGTTCTGGACGCCGATGCGCTCAGCGTGTTCGCGGACGCGCCCGGCACGCTGTTCGCGGCGCTCACAGCGGGATGTGTTCTGACGCCGCATGCCGGAGAATTCGCGCGTCTCTTTCCCGACCTGTCCGAACGGTTGGCCCGCACCCCGGGCGAGGGACCGGCCTGGTCCAAGCTCGACGCGGTGCGTGCGGCAGCTGCTCGGGCGGGATGCGTGGTGTTGCTCAAAGGGGCCGATACCGTGATCGCGGCCCCCGACGGGCGCGCAGCGGTCAACGCAGCGGCTTATGAGCGGGCGGTGCCCTGGCTGGCGACGGCGGGGGCGGGCGATGTGCTGGCGGGATTGATTGCCGGGCTGCTGGCGCGCGGCGTTGCGCCCTTCGAGGCTGCGCAGGCGGGGGCCTGGTTGCATGCCGAGGCGGCGCGGGATTTTGGCCCCGGTCTGATCGCCGAGGACCTGCCCGAGGCCATCCCGAGGGTTCTGGCCGGGTTGTTGCGCGACAGATGATACCCCGGGGCACATGGGCCCCGGCGATTCTTGAGTATTTTTGGCAAGATGAAGCGCCGGCCGGGTTTCAGTGCAGGGTGCGGGGCCCGCGAATGGCTGGCGCCCGGGTGCGGGCGCTGGCAACTTCGACGCCATCCGCCCAGATGACCTGGGGCGTGTCGAAATGCAGCCGAATCAGGCGCAGGCGCGCGCGCCGTTGCCGCGTGACCTGAACTTCGTCCACCAGCGAGGACGCCGGGGTCAGCATGGCGTCCTGCCCGTGCAGGATCTGGGCGCGCCAGTCGTGCACCAGAATCTGCTGGTTGACCGGCACCACCAGACGCCGACGCGCGCCGTCGGGCGCCCGCGACGAGCGGTCATCAGTGAAACTCACGACATCGACATCGCGCGCCTCGACCAGTGATGTGCCGCGCAATTCTACCGCGCCATTGTTGACGGTTTCGATCAGATCGCCGGCCAGAAGATACTCCACCGGAAATTCGCCTTCGGTGGTTCGGATCAATGTGCCGGCAACGAGGCCGGTGGGGCGCGCGGCGGCGCCAACCAGAGGAACGGGAGCGAGCGATGCGGTGACCTGGTGCAACATGATACTGACCTTTGACAAATACTATTCGTCATATTCGCTGTTAATCATGTCCGAAAAATGACCGGGCCGCGCCCGGATTGCGGCGATTTCCCCTCGCGCCCGGCGCGGCGGCTTGGTATCAGGCCGGCGATGCGGGTGTGGCGAAATTGGCAGACGCACCAGATTTAGGTTCTGGCGCCTCACGGCGTGGGGGTTCAAGTCCCTCCACCCGCACCAAGCCCCGGACAGGATGTGACGAGAAGGACGACAACGGATGCAGGTCACCGAGACCCTGAACGAAGGCCTCAAGCGCGGCT
>JAGRMK010000515.1 GCA_020441345.1 Paracoccaceae bacterium | reverse complement strand
GCTGGCGGGCGATGGCACGGGCTGGCCGCCGCTGACCGACCGGGCGCTCTGGGCGGCGCTGGGGTCGTTGGCGGGTGGTGGAAGTTTCTGGCTGATCCGCTGGCTGTATCGGTGCCGCACGGGTCGGCAGGGCATGGGACTGGGCGATGTGAAGCTGATTGCGGCGCTGGGGCTGGTTTTCGGGGTCGAGCGCCTGCCGCTGGTGGTGCTGCTGGCCGCGACCTCGGCGCTGGCTCTGGCGCTGCTGCGCGCGTGGCGAAAGGGAAGGTCGCTGAACCGCCTGGGCTTTGTGCCCTTCGGGGCGGCGCTGGCCATGGCGGCGGCGGTGGTGGTGTTGATCTGAAGCATCGGCTGCTGGCGCTGGCCAGCGACACGAGCCTTTGCATGGCCTCGCCTGTGGCACGGCGCCGCATCCGCGAAGCCTTTGACCGCAATAGCCCTTGACGCCCTTGGGGGCGATGCAACACGCTGGCGCCAACCGCAGGCATAGACCGAACCATGACGATTACCACCCCATCCCCCGCCCCGCAGCCACGCGCCCTGCCGCGCTTTGACGGCATGGTCGAAACCTGGCGCGCCGATGGCCAGCCGGGTCGCGACGACAAGATCCCCGGCGTCGTGCTGATCTGCGAGCATGCGTCGAACGCACTGCCGCGGGACTGGCCGGAATTGGGCGGCGACCTGGGCCTGTCTGCCGCGGCCAGGGAGTCACACGCGGCCAGCGACATCGGCGCACTGGGCCTGTCGCGCGGGTTGGCAGCGCGGCTGGCGCCGGGTTGCGACGGGGCCGTGCTGGTGCATGCGCCGCTATCGCGGCTGGTCTATGACCTCAACCGCCCCGCCGACCATCCCGGAGCAATCCCCGCGCAATCGGAAATCCACCTGGTGCCCGGCAACCAACACCTGTGCGATACCGACCGCCTTGCGCGGGTCGATGCCGTCTATCTGCCGTTTCACGCCACCGTCACCGGCGAAATCGCCCGGCTGGTGGCGCGCGGGCGGCGCCCGGTGGTGATTGCCGTGCATTCCTTCACGCCTGTTTACAACGGCCAGCGGCGCGCGGTCGAATTCGGTATCCTGTTCGACGACGACGACGACATCGCGCTGGACATCCTGCGCGCCAGTGAGGGCTGCGGGCTGATCACCCGGTTGAACGAGCCTTATTCGGCGCAAAGCGACGTTGCCCATACCACGCGGTTACACGCCGGGCCGCTGCGACTGCGGCACGCGATGCTGGAGATCCGCAACGACCTGATCGCCGAGCCCGCCGCGCAGGATGCGATGGCGGCACGGCTTGCCCCGATCCTGGCCGCCGCGCTGGACCGCGCCCTGCACCGCCTCGACATTCCGCCCCTGACCTGACTGGAGCCCGCAATGCCCGGATACCTGACACTGGAAACCCTGGCGCAGGCCGTCGATGCGGGCGAGATCGACACCGTCATCGTCGCCGCCGTGGACATGCAGGGGCGGCTGATGGGCAAACGCTTTCACGCCGCGCATTTCGTGTCGCACGGCTGGCAGGAAACGCATTGCTGCAACTACCTGCTGACCACCGACATGGAGATGAACACCGTCCCCGGCTATGCCAGCGCCAGTTGGGAGCAGGGCTATGGCGATTACATCATGCGACCCGACCTGGCGACTCTGCGCCGCGCGCCCTGGCTCGAGGGGACGGCGCTGGTGCTCTGCGATCTGCTGGACCACGCACACACCGAGGTGCCGCAATCGCCGCGTGCGATCCTGAAGCGGCAGATCGCGCGGGCCCATGAGATGGGCTTCGAAGCGATGATGGCGACCGAGCTGGAATTCTACATCTTTCAGAACAGCTATGAGAGCCTGCGCGGCGATTTCGCCGAGGGCGCGGGGCCGCGCAATCTGGTGCCGCTGGCCGCGTCCAACGAGGATTACGCGATTTTTCAGACCAGCCGCGAAGAACCCGTGATGCGCGCCCTGCGCAACGGACTGCATGGCGCGGGCATCCCGGTCGAGAACACCAAGGGCGAAGCCGATGTCGGACAGGTCGAAGTCAATGTGCGCTACGCCGAGGCGCTGACCACCGCCGACAACCACGCGATCATCAAGACCGCCGCCAAGGACATCGCCCAGGCGCAGGGGCAGTCGGTGACCTTCATGGCGAAATACGCCACCGACAAGGCCGGGTCGTCGAGCCATGTGCATCAGTCGCTGTGGACGCATGACGGGTTGCCCGCGTTCCGTGACCCGTCGGACCCGCTGGGCATGTCGCAGATCATGAAATGGTTCCTCGCCGGGCAACTGGCGCATGCCCGGGAACTGACCCTGTTCCTCGCGCCCTTTGTTAACAGTTACAAGCGGTTCTGCGTCGGGTTGTTTGCCCCGACCAAGGCCGTCTGGTCGCCCGACAACCGCACCGCCGGGTTTCGCGTCTGCGGCGAGAACACGGCGGCCGTGCGCGTCGAATGCCGGATCGGCGGCGCGGATCTGAACCCTTACCTCGCCTGCGCGGTGTTGCTGGCGGCGGGGCTGGACGGGATCGCGCAGAAACGGCCACTGGAACCGGCGATGACCGGCGACATGTATGCCGCAGAAACCGCGCGCGAGATCCCCAAGACCCTGCGCGAGGCGGTCGCGCTGGCCGAGGGGGCGAGCTGGCTCAGGGCGGCGTTGGGCGACGCGGTTGTCGACCACTATGTCCACGCCGCGCGTTGGGAAATCTCGGAAACCGACCGAGTGGTGACGGACTGGGATCTCAGGCGCGGGCTGGAGCGGGTGTGAGAACCGGAGCGATGCCGCGCCGGGACGCGGCGACGGATGCCTCCGGCGGGGATATTTCAGGACAGATGATGGGGATGGACCCAAGATGATCGAGACGATCCGCTGTGTTTCGCCCGTGGACGGGCGTGTCTACGCCGAGCGCCCGGCGATGACCCCCGATGCGGCGCGGCAGGCCGTCGAGGCGGCACAGGCGGCGCAGCGCGACTGGGCGGCCCGGCCGCTGCAAGAGCGCGTGACGCGTGTCATGGCCGGGATCGAGGCCCTGGCGGCGATGAATGACATCGTGGTGCGGGAACTGGCCTGGCAGATGGGCCGCCCGGTGCGATACGGCGGCGAGATCGGCGGCGTGCGCGAACGCGCCGCGCATATGTCCGCGATCGCCGAAGCCACGCTGGCGCCCAAGGTGATCGAGGACAGCGCTACCGCGCGCCGCGTTCTGACGCGTGAGCCGGTGGGTGTGGTGCTGGTCATCGCGCCCTGGAACTACCCTTATCTGACGGCGGTCAACACCATCGTTCCGGCCCTGATCGCCGGCAATGCCGTGGTGCTGAAGCATGCGCGGCAGACCCTGCTGGCAGGCGAGCGGCTGGCCGAGGCGTTTCATGCCGGCGGCGTTCCGGCGGCGGTATTTCAAAACCTGGTGCTGGATCACGCGACCACCGCGGCCCTGATTGCCGCGCGCCGGTTTGATTTCGTGAATTTTACCGGCTCGGTGGCGGGCGGGCGCGAAATCGAGCGCGCGGCGGCGGGCACCTTCACCG
>JAGRMK010000514.1:876-5409 GCA_020441345.1 Paracoccaceae bacterium | reverse complement strand
TGCCGCGCGCCTGGGTCGATTGCACGACGCTTGACGATCTGGACGCCATCGCCGCCGATTTTCGCCGCCGCCACGGCTTTCGCCTGCGCATCGCCACCAAGTATCACCGGCTGGTGCGCGACTGGCTGCGCGAACATGGGGTGGCCGATTACCAGTTGGTCGACAGCCAGGGCGCGACCGAGGGCACGATCCGCAACCTGACCGCCGAGGCGGTGGCCGATATCACCTCGACCGGCGAGACGTTGCGCGCCAATCATCTGAAGATCCTCGATGCCGAGCCGGTTCTGCGTTCGCAGGCAACGCTGTTTCGCACCCGCGCGGCGATTTGGTCCGCCGAGGCACTGACCGCCCTTGACCAGCTACGCAGCCGGATCGCCAGCTGATGGAGGGGGTCGAGCATATTCGCGCCATCGCCTGGGATTTCGACGGCGTGCTGAACCGCGCGGGCGTGGCCGGGGCCGACGGGCGTTTTCGTTGGCAACACCGCATGCAGGCCGAGTTCGGGGTCGAGACGATCGGCCTTGCGCGGCAGGTCTTCGGTCAGGATCGGCGCGCGCTTCTGACCGGTGCCGACGATATTCTCGACCGGCTGGAAACCTGGGTGCGCGACATCCGCTTCGACGGCAGCGCCGAAGATATCCTGGAGCTCTGGTTCGCCGCCGAAAACGAACCCGACGAGGCCCTGCAACGGATGGTCGCGCAGATCGACAGCGCCGGGCTCACGCAGGTGATCGCCACTAACAACGACCCTCGCCGCGCCCGGTTCATCGCGCAGGACTCGGGCTGGGGCGAGCGGGTCGAGGCGATCTTTGCTTCTGGCGAGATGGGGGTGATGAAACCCGACGTGGCGTTCTATGAGCGGATCGAGACTGCCCTGGGATTGCCGCCGCACGAGATCCTGCTGATCGACGATCTGGAACGCAATATCGACGGCGCAGACACGCGCGGCTGGCTGACCTGGCACTATCAGCCGGGCGGGGCGATGGCGCTGGCAAAGGCGCTTATGCCCTTGCTGCTGCGCGCCGATCCCTGACAGCACTTACCCGCAGGGGCGGACCCTTTGCGCCCGTCCCCCGCTTCATCTTGCAAAAAATACTCACCATAGCCCGCATGTCAGTCGCGGAAGCTGCGAGATTCCTTGATCTGGTCCCAAGCCCAGACGACCTCTTGCAGGCGTTCTTCGTCCGCCCGGTTTCCGCCGTTCAGATCGGGGTGCAAGTCTTTTACCAGGCTTTTGTATTGCTTGCGGATTTCCGTCCGGTTCCAGGTATCGCGGGCGTCCAGGATCTCCAGCGCCTTGCGCTCTGCCGAGGGCAGGCGCCGGGTCGCCGCGCCGCCGGGCCGCGAAGGTTCGACGCGTCGCTGCGTGGCCTTGTCGCCCAGAACCTGATGCGGATCGTCGATGCCGTGACGGGCCCAGCCTTTGGCCTCGCGCGCGGCGCTGCCGAAGGGTTGCGTCGCGCGGCCCCAGACGCGCTCGTATTCCATTGAGCCCAGCATTTCTGCCTCGGTCTGGCCGTCAAAGAAATTCCATTTCAGATTGTATTCACGCACGTGGTCCTTGCAGAACCACAGGTAGTCGTCCAGTTGATCGCGCGAGCGGGGCGCACGATACTGACCGGTTTCGGTGCAACCCGGATGCTGGCAAGAGCGCGCCGAGGTTTCCACCGCGCCGGACATCCCGCGGCGACCGCGGGATTTCTTTTTCTTGTCGGCCGAGGCCCGCATGTCGAAATTGAAAGGATCGCGGCTCATGGTGCTCCTGCAGACAGGTTCTTGACGTGGTCCTCGCGCTTCGGCGCCATTGAATCCAACAGAGAATCCAAAGGCCCCTTGCGAGTCGGAGGCGTGAGTTTAAATGTTCCTGACGGGAAATGGAAAGGGCTTGACGACCATGACAGACGACATCCGCGTGAGCGACCAGATCGAAACACGCCTGCGAGCGGTCTTTTCGCCGCGGTCGCTGACGGTCGAGGACGAAAGCGAATCGCATCGCGGTCATGCCGGGTATCGCGATGGCGGGCAGAGTCATTTCCACGTGGCGCTGGACGCGCCAGAACTGGACGCTCTGCCGCGCATTGCCCGGCACCGTGCCGTGCACAAGGCGCTCGGCGCAGATCTTGTTGGTCGAATTCACGCCCTCAGGCTGACACTGGGTTGAGCGGCCTGCCGCTTTTGGCGCGGCGGCGCCCGGACGGATCAGCCTTCGTCGTCGTCGCGCGGCAGGCTGCGCGGACGCAGCACGGGTTCGGGGCGGCCGACGCGATCCGGGTGGGTCATGGGGCTTGACCGGAACAAGGGTTCCTGGCGGCCGCGGCGCGGTTGCGCGGCTTCGACCGGTGCGGGATCCGGGGCGTAGACCTGAGGCTCCGGCTCGGGGTGGGGCTCGTAGCGATCATCGTCATACGCGGCGTCATGACCCTCGGCCGGCAGGGGATCATAGGCCTGCGCGTCATCCTGGGTGTGATCGGCATAAGGGTGCGGCAGGGCATCGTGGCGGGCCTGGGCGTCTTGTGCCGCCGCCAGCGCGCCCCCGGCATCGGGACGCAGCGCCCCGAGGGGGCGGGCGAAGATCATCACCGTCTGCGTCGAGGTCCGGGTGCGGCCCAGCGTGCTGCGCTCTTCGCAACTCAGGGTTTCGCAGCGTTGAAACTGCCAGCCGCCGGCGGCTTCAGCGTTGATCCGTTCTGCCAGCGCATGAGAGAACCGGTCGGCGGTCGTCTTGAGCCCTTTGACCTTTTGGGCGCGGACCGGTGCGGGAACGACTTTGTATTCGTACATCTGGCTCTTCCGGGGCTTGTTTGCCAGCCTTTTGCGGCAATCGGGGCGTCATTGCAAGCCATTGGGCAAGCGTAAAGCAAAGCCTGGGGACAAGCCGCCCGCCCGGGCGCTTCGCGCCGCACGCGCTTTTGATTGATCGCGCCACGGTCGGAATGCTATCGTGTCGCGCCTGCTTTCCCCCGGAGGACATTGCATGTTTTCGACCCGTTTCTTTGCCCCCGCGCTTGCCGTGATGGCCTTTTCGATGCCCGCCAATGCGCAGGTGCCGCTTGGCGGCATGGTCACCGGCAACGATTTCGACCGGATCGTCGAGATCGCGTCGGCCTATGGCCCCGCCGAGCGCCAATCCAGCGACGAAGGCCATTGGGTCCGGGCGGAAATGGACGGCACCATCTATACGATCAGTTTTCACAATTGCGATGACCAGGACTGGAACTGCAGTTCGGTGCAATTCCGGGCCTGGTGGGAATCGAATGGCAGTCATACGGTGGGGTCGATGAACCAGTGGAACCGCGACCGCCGGTTTTCCGCCGCTTATCTCGACGCGCGCGACAATGCCACGATCGAATTCGACGTGAATCTCGCGGGCGGTGTCACGGCGGTGAATTTCGACGACACCTTGCAATGGTGGCGCGAGGTTCTCAGCCAGTTCAAGGCCATGGTCATCGAACCGGGCTATGCGGGCCAGCCCTATACCGGGGCGCCGGACATGCCGCCGGCGGTGAGCAAGTGATCAGTCGCTTGCCAGCCGGTCCTGGCATTGTGGCAGGGCGCGGGTAAAGGCCGCGACCTCGTCGCGTTTCGCGGGGTCGCGCATCGGTGGCCAGTCGGCGGCGACGCCGCCGCGTCCCTCGGCGACCACGCCATCGCGCGTCACCGCCGTTGCGGCGATGCGCACCGCGCAGGCCAGATTCGCGGCGCCATTATAGAGGCCGGCATCGGGCAGGGTGCAGTCATGATATTGCGCAGTCTGGGGCGAGATTTGCAGCAGACCGCGATAGCGCCCGCCACCACCCGAAGCGCGCGGGTTCCAGGTGCTTTCGAACCGCGCGAGGCCGGAAAAGAACGCGACATAGAACGCCGCGCGCTCGTCTTCGCTGGCGTTTTCATAACCCGGGCACCAGTCTGCGATATCCCCCGGCGTCAAGGCCAGCATTTCGGCGCCGTCGGTGCGCAGGGCCTGCATCATCGCGGCGTTCCAGGTTGCCGCCTCGGGGCGGTGATCCCAGCGGGTTGCAAGCGCGGTATTGGCCTCGATTTGCGAGGAACAGGCGGGCAGGGCGGCCGTCAGGGCGAAGGCAATCATCAGGGCTCGGCGCATGGTGATCCTCTGGGCACGATGGGTGCCCTGATTTGCGCCGGTTGCGCCGTTCAGGCAAGCCTGGGCGACGCCTGCGCGCCACGCGTGCGCGGAACCTTGCCTGTCGCCGATGCCCATGGGGCAACCCGAAGCCCCCTGGCGATCCGGTCGGCGGGGTGGCCAAAGTCCGGGCAGCGCCCTTCCTTCATGGTTAAATCGGTCTTTCGCCACGTTTTCGACAGGGTCCGCGGGCAGGATGGCGGCGTAGCCCCTTAGCAAAGTGACCCGCTTGCCATGACACCTGAATCCGATCTCCTGACAGCTCCGCAAAAAGCCTATCTCTATCTTCTGCGCGCGATGGGGTGGATCGGCCTGTCGTTCGTGGTGCTGTTCGGGTTCGGCTGTGCGATGGGCGTCTTGCGCCCCGAGGTGCCCGTGTTCGTGATTGCCCT
>JAGRMK010000514.1:0-772 GCA_020441345.1 Paracoccaceae bacterium | reverse complement strand
TCTGCGGCATCTTCCTTGGCCTTGCCTCGACGGGGATCGTCATCCAGACCTTTGCGATGGTAGCGGCGCTGGACATGGGGGAGTTGTTCGCGGGGCTGGGGTTTCCCGAGGCGCAGCAGCTTTTCAAATCGGCACTGGGGGGACTTGGCGTGGATCGCGACATCGCCCGGTTCCAGGCCGTGCTCGGCTTCGATCTGGCGGTCGCGGTGGCCCTTGTCTATCCGGGTGCGCTGGTTGCCAATCTGGCCGCGATCATCGGCTGGTTCATACGCTTTGCCCCGAATGCCAGCCCGCGCGAAACCGTGGTGCCCCGGCGCCCGCGCACCCAGGCCTATGACGAGGAAAAAGCCCGCGCCCTGCGCGCCATGCGCCTGCGCCAGGTTCAGAGCCGCGCGAGCTAGCGGACGGTCGCCCTCTTGTTCCCTTGGGCGCGTTGTCATAAGACGCACCAAGACCGCGCCGGGGATGAAAAGAGGAGCCCGATCCATGCTTGATCTGAACCATGAAGCCCCCAAGCCCAAGGTGATCTCCGGCGCGACCGGCGATTGGGAACTGGTCATCGGGATGGAAATCCACGCCCAGGTCGCCAGTGAGGCAAAGCTGTTTTCCGGGGCTTCGACCCAGTTCGGCGCGGAACCCAATTCCAACGTGGCCTTTGTCGATGCGGCGATGCCCGGCATGTTGCCGGTGGTCAACGAATGCTGCTTCGAACAGGCGGTGCGCACCGGTCTGGGGCTGAAGGTGCAGATCAACATGACTTCGGCCTTTGATG
>JAGRMK010000513.1 GCA_020441345.1 Paracoccaceae bacterium | reverse complement strand
GTCCAGTCCATCATCGGGGCGACCGACAGGCGGTTGTTTAGTGTTTTCAGCATCTTGAGATTCCTAACAATAGGAAACGGAGAGAACCTAGTTGCATGGAATTGCCCCAAATTGCTCGGATTTACCTAAAGTTTGACTGTCTTATGCACGGAAATTGCGCGGATTAGAAGGAGCCCACTGAACCAGGGCGACATACGACTTTATAAAAGATGGTGGTTGGAACGCTCAAATCCGGCGAAAGGGAAAGTTTGCCTCCACGACCTTTCGCCTCAACGGCCACGCCCAGAAACAGGCAAGAAAAATCGAACATGGAAACGCTCAAGGCGGCGCAGTCACAACTCCCCCGCCCGGCCGGAAATGGTCGGGCTGACCCTCGGTGTAGTACCTGCCGGGTGGTCAAATGCGCGGCGCAAAGCAGACGACATTGGATCAGTCATCTGGACATCGCCCCTTGCCGTAACGTCCCGTTTACCTGGCTGACAGCCCAAACTTATCCCATAGATCGGCGGCAACAGGCCTTGTGACCGGCCTGTGCTGGCGAAACGCGAATATCTCGATGTCAAAACCAAGATGGGTGTCGGGCAGCAGGATTTCCCGCAACCGGGCCTGCGCCAATTCCTCGGCGATCATGTGCTCTGGCAGACGTCCCCAGCCAAGGCCCTCCACCAGCAATTGCTTTTTCATGTGCAGGTCGCTGACATACCACCGCCTCTGCCCTTTTTGCACGCCCAGTTCGCGGTCAAGCAGGCCTGAGGCTTGGCCACTGTCTCGTGCAATGACCTGGTGGAAGCGCCGAAGGTCGGCCAGTCTGCCGGGGGCGTTCATGGATTCCAGCAGCGACGGCGCGGCGACGTTGCGCATTACCGACCGGACTACCGGCACGTAGTCAAAGCCTTCTTCTTCCAGCATGACCGGGATGGCCGGGGCCAGGGCAAGGGCCGCCTCGCCCGACTGCACGGCCTCGATTGCACCAGACAGAACCTCCGAACGCAGGACGACACGCGTGTCGGGAAAGCGGGTCTGCAGCCCAGCCAATACAGGTGTCACGACGTTCAGATCGACTGCTGCGTCGATGGCGATGGTGATCGTTTCCTCCTGTCCTTTCTCGAAATGCCGGATCAACTGAGTGAGATCCTCGGCCTCGGACAGAACGCGCAGGGATTGCAGGTAGACCCGCCGACCCACCGGTGTCAGCTCAAGCCGGTAGCCTGAGCGGTCGAACAATTCGGTCCCGGTCTGAAATTCCAGCGCCTTAAGTGCCTGGCTGATCGCAGGCTGGGTGCGGTTCAGGCTTTCTGCTGCCAGTTTGACCGATCCGGTTTCGACCACGGCGCGCAGCACCTTCAGCTGATCCAGTTTCATTATCGGCCCCTCTTCTTAAGCATTACTTATATAGAACGGCAAAAAATATAAATTTCAATCCATCGTTCGGGCGCTTACCTCTGGATCGGCAAACGGAGTTACCCGATGAAACAAGTCACATCGCAGCACGACGTCCAGCCCGATCAGGTCGGCTCGTTCACCATTGCCCGAGCCGTCCCGAACGCGGCGGTGCAGTTCGTGGGTCCGATCATGTTACTGGACCATCTGCCGCCGAAAATCCTCGCGGCGGGGAAGATCCCCGATCCAGACGGGTCGTTCGCCCACCCGCACCGGGGCATCGCCACCTTTACCTATGTCCTGGACGGGGCGCTGACCCATGCCGACAGCAGCGGCGGCCACGGCACCATCTTTGCGGGTGGCGTGCAATGGATGAAGGCGGGCAACGGCATCGTGCATGACGAAATGATCCCCGCAGACCTGCGAAAAAGGGGCGGCCGGCTGCACAGCGTCCAGTTCTGGATCAACCTGCCCGCGCGAAACAAGGCCGAGCCCGCCGAATACCGGCCCGTTCCGGCCGAAGACCTGCCCGTGGTGCCCCTGCCGGGCGGCCGGGCCCATCTCAAGGTGCTGCTGGGTGCATACGACGGCAACACCGCGCCGATCCCGACCTTTTCGCAGGAATTCATCTGGCATGTCCGCGTCGAACCCATGGGCTCTGTCCGGGTGGCCTTGTCGCCCGAACTGCCTGCGGCGGGCTTCCTGCCAGGCCAGGGCGCAGTGGTGAGCGGAACCGATGTTGCCGCGCATCGGTCCTTCGTGCTGGGCCTTGACGGGACCGAGGTGGAAATCTCCAACCCCTCCGTCAATGCGCTCGACCTCCTGCTGTTCGGCGGCGCGCCGATTGCAGAGCCAGTCGCGATGCGTGGTCCCTTCGTGATGAACACCGAAGCCGAGCTGACCGAAGCCTTCCGCGATTTCCGAGCCGGGAAATACGGCCGGATCACCTACCAGTCTGAGACTGCCTGACCTCAGGCAGAGCGCCCGCATTCCCGCGGGTCAGCCACTTTACCCTGTGACCAGCGGCCGAAGATGCGGATCACCCGCCAACGGGCCGCCCAGAAAGGAAATTTTCCATGTCCCAACGCATCGCCATCGTCGGCGGCGGCTACCTCGGCGCAAAGCTCGCCAAGTCCCTCGACGACCTCGCCGACGTGACCCTGATCGAGCCACGCAGCCACTTCGTTCATGCGCCCGCAATGATCCGAGCCGTCGTGGATCCAACGCTCACGGATCGGGCGCTGATCCCCTATGATCGCCTGCTGAAGAAAGGCCGGGTCCTGCGCGCCCGCGCGAGCGGCATCGATGCGGGCGGCGTGACGCTGGACGACGGCCAGAGGGTCGAGGCCGATTACATCGTTGTCGCCACCGGCTCGTCCAATGCCATGCCCTTCAAGCCTGTCGGCGACGATGTCGAGGGGCTGCGCCAGGCCAACCAGCGCATTCACGACCAGCTCAAGGCAGCGCGGTCGATCGCCATTGTCGGCGCGGGGGCCGTCGGCACCGAACTGGCGGGAGAGATCGTCCACGCCATGCCGGACAAGAAGATCACGCTGATTTCGGATCTGGACCGCCTGTTTCCGACCATGCCGGACAAGCTCGGCAACGCGCTGGCCGGCAAGCTGCGCGACGCGGGCGTAACGCTCGTGCTCGGGAAAAGGGCCGAGTCCCTTCAAAGCCTGACCGAACCCTACGCCGGTCGCCTGAAATTGTCGGACGGGTCAGAACAGGACTTTGACCTGATCTTCCCCGTGCTCGGCTCGCGCGCCAGCTCCGAGTTGATTGACGGCCTGCCCGGCACGCAGAAAGGCACCGCGAACCGCGTCAAGGTGGACCCGTGGATGCGCCCGTCTTCGCTGCCCAACCTGTTTGCCGCCGGAGATGTGGCGGATGCGGGCGACGGCATGACCATCGTCGCAGCAAGTCGGCAACTGCCCTGGCTCTTGTCGACGCTGAAGGGGCTGATGGCGGGTAAACCTCTTGCCAAGATGAAGCCCTACAAGCCCTGGGGCCCCAAGGCACCGATCCTCGTGCCGCTCGGCCCGAAGCGCGGCAATTCCTTCCTTGGGCTGTTCACGGCGGGAGACCTGCTGACGCGCAAGATGAAGGGCGAGGATCTGTTCGTGGAAAGGTATCACAAGCTGCTGAACCGGGTCTGATCGGCTGCGAACCGGCGCGAGAGGTGGTTCGGTTGATCCAGGCAGGTTGCGGACGGTTTAGATTGGTAACGACACCACCGATCACGGCTACGGAGATATGAAACGCCC
>JAGRMK010000512.1:443-2703 GCA_020441345.1 Paracoccaceae bacterium | reverse complement strand
TTGAACTTGCGCGGCAGGAACTGGAACTCCGGGTGATCGGTGGACCATTGCCGGATCAGCTCGGCCACGGGGCGCGGATCGGCGATTTCATCCGCCGCGGCGCCCGCGAAATGATCCGAGGTCACGTTGCGGATCGTGTTGCCGCTGGTCTGGATCGCGTGCAGCCCGACCTCGGCCAGAGCATCGAGCATGTCGGGCACATCCGACAGACGCGGCCAGTTGAACTGAATGTTCTGGCGGGTGGTGAAATGGCCATAGCCCTTGTCGAACCGGTCCGCGATTTCGGCCAGTTTACGCATCTGGCCAGGGTTCAACGACCCATAGGGGATCGCCACGCGCAACATGTAGGCGTGCAGTTGCAGGTAAAGGCCGTTCATCAGGCGCAGCGGTTTGAACTCGTCCTCGGTCAAGGCGCCGTCAATGCGGCGCTGCACCTGGGCACGGAACTGGCGGTTGCGTTCAACCAGGAAATCGCGGTCGAAATCATCATAGACATACATGGCGGATCCTTTCGGCTCAGGCGGCGCTGGCGGCTTCGGCCTGCTTGCCGTGGGCATAGTTCGAGGGGCCGCGTCGGCGGAACTCTTCGCGGAAATGGGTGGGTTGCGGCCCCTGCGCGTCCTGGCGCACCGGGGCCAGGTAACAGCCCACGACCTCGCCGGTGCGGGTATCGGCTTCGGCCAGCGCGATCTCGGCCTCGGTGGCTTCGGTCAGGACGCGCGCCAGCGCCATGTCGCGGGTCCACGCGCCATCGACACCCAGATAGACCACATCGCCCTCGATCAGGGCATTGGCGGTGACGATCCTGGCAAAAGCGGGCTTTGCGAAGGGGGGGCGTGACATCAGGCGAATTCCTCGAGCAGGGCGGGAAGGGTTGCGGCGGCCTTGGCCGGAGCCAGACCGAACAGCGTCAGAACCGGACCGAGCGGCGCGGCCCGCGCCAGATCCTCGGCCAGCCGATCAAGCCGGGTGGTCAGGATGCGCTGGTCCGGACGGCTGGCGTTTTCAACGCAGGTCACGGGGGTTGCGCCGCTGGCCCCATGCATCAGCAACCGCCCCTGCCAGAACCGTGCCGCGCGCTTGCCCATATAGATCGCCGCCACCGCACCGGGCCGGGCCAGCGCGCGCCAGTCGTGATCCGCGAATCCGTCGATGTCATGCGCGGTCAGGATCCGCAGATCCGTGTTGCGGCCGCGCTGCGTCAGGCTGCGGCCAATCGCGGCGGCCGCGGCGCTGGCGGCGGTGATGCCGGGCGTCACCGCCCATTCGACGCCCGCCTCGGTGAGAGCTTGCGTTTCCTCATCCAGCCGGCCGAAAATGCTGGCATCACCGCCTTTCAGACGCACGACATGCGCGCCTGAATAGGCGTGGTCGATCATCACCGCGTTGATCTGGTCCTGCGGGGTCGAGGGGCCGAACCCTTCTTTGCCGACGGCGACGAAAGTGGCCTCGCGCCGCGCCAGTTCCAGGATCGCGGCGGGCACCAGACGGTCATGGATCACCACATCGGCACGATCCAGCAGGCGGCGGGCGCGCTGCGTCAGCAACTCGGGGTCGCCCGGTCCCGCACCGACCAGATCGACACGCCCCCTGGGTGGCTCGGCCTTGAGGTGCTGGTCCAGCAAATCGCGCAGGGCGTGATCCAGCAGCCCCTCGCCCACCTCGGCCAGAACCTGTGGCCCGGTGTTGAAATAATAGTCCGCCCAGAAGTCGCGGCGAGGCGCGCCTTGCGGCAGGGCCTCGGCCATCGGGCGGAACAGCTTGCCGGCACGTGCCAGCGGCCCCAGCCCCTGCGGCAGCTGCTTCTCCAGATCGCTTTTCAACGCGCGCGCCAGAACTGGCGCAGCGCCCTCGGTGCCGATGGCGATGGTCACAGGGTCGCGATCCACGATCGCCGGGGTGATGAATGCGCTGGCTTCCAGATTGTCGACGACATTGACCAGCGCCCCGGCGGCCCGCGCCAATGCGGCGAACCGGGCGTCCGCATCATCGTCGCCATGCGCGGCATAGGCCAGAACCGTTCCCGCGAGATCGCCGGCTTCGGCAGGCCGGTCGTGGATCGTGACGCCCCGCAATCGGGCCAGCGCCAGAAGATCCGCCTCGGGTGCCGCGGCAAACAAATGCAGCCGCGCCTCGGTCTTCAGAAGCAAGCGAAGCTTTGCGAGGGCAAAGGGGCCATTCCCGGCAATCGCCACCGGGCGGTTTGCGAGATCGAGAAAGATTGGAAAGTGCTGCATCGGGCCGACCTCTGGTTTTGCCT
>JAGRMK010000512.1:0-334 GCA_020441345.1 Paracoccaceae bacterium | reverse complement strand
CTCCGTCCCACCCCGCTGCCCGGATCCGGAACATTCGCCGCGCCGCAAGCCACAAGAGGGGGCCGGGATCGCTGAGCGCAGCGATTCGGATCGCGCAGGGCAATGGTTGTGAAACGCGAAATGACCGCGCAGCCACCACGGGCGCCCGGTTCGGTCAGAGGTCATTCAAACGAAAATTTGGTGGAGCCAATCGGGATCGAACCGACGACCTCTTGAATGCCATTCAAGCGCTCTCGCAACTGAGCTAGGGCCCCACAGAGGTGCATCCCGCCGCAATTCGCGACCGTCTGCGTGGGGCGGTTTATGGCCTTGTGATGGCGAGAGAAAGGGAAAA
>JAGRMK010000511.1 GCA_020441345.1 Paracoccaceae bacterium | reverse complement strand
GTCGGCCGTCAGGCCGGGCTGCGCGGCGCTCGCGTGCTGGATGGCGAGGATATCGCCACCATCGGCGTCTATCGCCCCACGCCCGCAGATCACAGCCCGATGATCAGCGCCGCGTTCATGGCGGCCAACGGCATGACCCTGCCAGAGGCGCTGGCGGGCTGCGAATGCGTCAGATGACCACCGGCACGGTGCAGGACGGGGTCCATGTCTCCGACCTGCACAAGACCTTCTTTGCCGGGACGGTGCAGGAAAAGCAGGCGCTGAACGGCGTCAGCTTTTCCCTGTCGCCGGGTGAATTCGCGGTGGTCGTCGGCAGCAATGGCGCGGGGAAAAGCACCACGCTGAACGCGATCGCGGGCGAGCTGTCGGTGGACAGCGGCAGCGTGTTGGTCGACGGAGACGATCTGACACGCCTGCCTGCCCACAAACGCGCGCGCTACATGAGCCGTGTGTTCCAGGACCCGATGCAAGGCACCGCCGCCTCGCTGACCATCGAGGAAAACCTGGCGATCTCTGCCAGGCGCGGGCAGCCGCGCGGTTTTCGTTCTGCCCTGCGGGCGGTGGATGTCGAGACTTTTCGCACTGCGCTTGAGGCCCTGGGGCTGGGGCTGGAAAACCGCATGAAGGACCGGGTGGCCCTGCTGTCCGGCGGGCAGCGCCAGTCGCTGACGCTGGCGATGGCGACGCTGAAACGCCCGCGCCTGCTGCTGCTGGACGAGCATACCGCAGCCCTTGACCCGCGCGCGGCGGAACTGGTGATCGACGCCACGCTCAAGACCGTCGCCGGCGGCGAGATCACGACCCTGATGATCACGCACAACATGGATCACGCGATCCGCCACGGCGACCGGCTGCTGATGATGCACGAAGGCCGCGTGATCCTGGATCTGGACAAGCACGACAAGCAGGGCGTGACGGCCGCCGATCTGGTCGAACGGTTTCACGATGCGGTCAGCGACCGTATGTTGCTGAACTAGGGTGCGCAGAACATGGAGTTTCTGACGGTCTACATGAACCTGTTACCCGCCAGCCTGGCACAAGGCGCGGTCTATGCCTTTGTGGCGCTGGGTGTGATGATCCCGTTTCGCCTGCTGAACCTGCCGGACCTGACCGCAGAGGGCAGCTTTCCGCTGGGGGCCGCCGTCGCGGCGGCGCTGATCTCGTCGGGTTGGGGCATCGTGCCGGCGATGGCCTGGGCGCTGCTCGCGGGCTCGCTGGCCGGCGCGCTGACCGCACTGATCCATCTGGTGTTCAAGGTCACATCGTTGCTGGCCGGGATCATCGTTCTGACCATGCTGTTCAGCCTCAATATCCGGGTGATGGGCCAGCCGAATACCGCTTTGTTCAGCCATGACACGCTGTTCACCGTGCTTCTGGATGCCGATGGCGGCACGCCGATCACCCAGTTCGCGGTGCTTTGCGTGTTGCTGACCGTGCTCTGTGCCGCACTGTTCTGGTACCTGCACACCGAGGCGGGTCTGGCGCTGCGCGCCGTCGGAGCCAATCAGATGATGGCGCGCGCGCAGGGCCTGTCGACGTGGCGCTACGTGATCGCCGGTCTGGCCGTGGCCGGGGCCCTTGCCGCCACCGGCGGCGCGGTGATGGCGCAGCTTCAGAGCTATGCCGATGTGAACATGGGCGTCGGTGTGCTGATGATCGGGCTTGCCGCAACGATCTTGGGCGAGGCCCTGTTCGGCAGTCATACGATCGCCCGGCAGATCCTTGCGCCCGTGCTCGGGGCGCTGGTCTATTTCCAGATCGTCGCGGTCGCACTGAGCCTTGGTCTGCGCCCATCGGACCTGAAACTGCTGACCGGCCTTTTTGTGCTGCTCGCGCTGGCGGTGCCGATGGTCAAGGCCCGGTTCCGACGGGCCCCGTCGCCCTCGAAATCAGAGCCACGCCCCTAGAAGAACACCCGTTCAATCGTCCACCAGCCGCCGATCACGCTGATCACGATCGAGCCGACGACCGACACCGCGCGATACATGACCTGCGTTTCGCGCACGGGCGCTTCCTCGGCGGGCAGCGGCGCGAACCGGGACAGGCGCGCGGCCAGGACGATCACCGCAAGCGCCATCATAATCACCGCCAACTGCGCGATCTCGACACCGACATTGAACCCAAGAAGCGCGCCGACAAAGCTGCTGGCCGAAATCCCGAAATCGCCCAGCACGCTGGCGAACCCAAGCCCGTGCAGCAGCCCGAACACGAAGACCAGCGCTGTGCGCGCCATCACGTGCCCGCGCCCGCGCAGGTTCTCGACCCCCACATATACGATCGACGCCGCGATCAGGGGTTCGACGACACTGGCCGGCATGCTGACCAGACCCGAACTGGCCAGGGCCAGCGTGATCGTATGCGCGGCGGTGAACGCCGTTACCTGGAACAGGATCGGACGCAGATGCAGCGAGAAGAAGAACAGCCCCAGCACGAACAGGATATGGTCTATGCCCAGCGGCACGATATGGGCAAATCCGACCGGAATGTAGCGCAGGAACACCTCACCCGCGCCCTCGGTGCGGATTTCGACGCGCGACAGCGGTTCGGTCAACTCACCCCCCGACAGAAAGGCAGTATAGGCATCCTCGCCCCCGCCAACCTGCCGCACCACCAGATCGCCATAGCGTTCAGCCCAGCCAAACCGCACCGGAGCATCGCCCGGCGGCAGATCTGCGCCCAGGGTCACGGTCGAGGTTCGCGACAACGCCACATCGCCCGCCTCGGGGATCGCCGTGGCGACCAGCGACGGCAGAATCCGGTCGCCTGCCACCTCGATCACGATCCGCGGAGCGATACGCGGCCACTCGGCCTCCAGCGCCGTGCGAAGCGCCTCGGGTGTCTGGGCGCGGTAGCGGTCATAGACCTCGGCCTGGGGGGCTAGCGCGGTGTCGGTGCTGAGCGACAGGTCAACATCGGCCAGAAGCGATTCCAGAGAAACCTGAAGCTCAACCGTCACCCGTTCCTGGCTCACGGCGATATCGGAAATCGCCGGATCGATCTCGTGCGCGCTGGGGCTGGAAACCCCGGTCACGAGAACGAGAATTGAAACCGCGAGGAAATACGCCATGTTACGGAAAGTCATATCGGTAGGCCCCATGTCCAAATTCCTTCGCTTCCTGTTTGTCGCACATCTGGCGCTGTTGTCACCCGTTCCAAGTGCCGCACACGAATTTTGGGTCGATCCAACGGATTTCACCCTGTCCGTCGGTGCCACGCTTGAGGCCGATCTTCGCGTCGGGCAGAATTTCGAAGGCGGCGCCATGTCCTTTATCCCGCGCAATTTCACCCGGTTCGAGGTGGTGCAGGGCGACTCCGTGACCCCCGTCGAAGGGCGGATCGGCGACAAACCGGCCTTGCGCATGGACATGACCGCGCCGGGGCTGGCGATCGTGCTACACGAAACCACCAACAGCTTCCTGTCCTATGACGCCTGGGACCGCTTTGTGCGATTTGTCGAACACAAGGACTTTCCCGACGTGCTGGAGCGTCACCGTGCGCGCGGGTTGCCCGACAGCGGGTTCACCGAGTTTTTCAGCCGTCATGTGAAAAGTCTTGTCGCCATCGGGGACGGCGCGGGGCAGGACCGCGCGTTCGGCCTGCGCACGGAATTCGTAGCGCTCGCGAACCCCTATACCGACGATATTTCGGCGGGGGTGCCGGTGCTGCTGCTGCTGGATGGCGAACCGCGCGTGCAGGTGCAGGTCGAACTGTGGGACCGCGCGCCCGACGGCACTGTGTCTGTCACCCTGCACCGGACCGACGACGCCGGTCAGGTCTTGCTGCCGGTCAGTGCCGGGCATGTCTATATGGCCGACGCCGTCGCCATGCTGGAGATCGACCCCGAGGAACCACGCAATGCCGTATGGCAGTCGCTCTGGGCGTCGCTGACTTTCGCCGTGCCCGCCGACTGAGCCCACGGTTTGACGGTGCGCCGGCCGCGCGCGCCTTGTGTTGGCGCAGCGAAGCCGCTATGCCGCTTGCAGCACAAAAGGAGGCCTTGGGACATGGAACCGTTTACCAAACTCACCGGGATCGCGGCACCGATGCCGCTGGTCAACATCGACACCGACATGATCATCCCAAAAGGTTTCCTGAAGACGATCAAGCGGTCGGGGCTTGGGGTGAATCTGTTTGACGAAATGCGCTATGACCGGCAGGGCAAGGAAATCCCCGATTTCGTGCTCAACAAGCCGCAATACCGTGATGCACAGATTCTGGTCGCGGGCGACAATTTCGGCTGCGGCTCTTCGCGCGAACACGCGCCCTGGGCCTTGCTGGATTTCGGCATCCGCTGCGT
>JAGRMK010000510.1 GCA_020441345.1 Paracoccaceae bacterium | reverse complement strand
AACCGCACGAACAGTAGGCCAAAGGGGATTCCTGTGACCAAGCGAATCGATTTCCAGACAGATCCGTCGCGCTATCGCCACTGGCGCATTGATTACGATGGCGATGTCGCCAATCTCTACATGGACGTGGATGAGAACGCCGGCCTGTTCGACGGCTATCAGCTCAAGCTGAATTCCTATGACCTGGGTGTCGATATCGAACTGTCGGACATCGTGCAGCGCATGCGCTTCGAACACCCCGAGGTCAAGGTCGTGGTGATGCAGTCGGCCAAGGACAAGGTGTTCTGCGCCGGGGCCAATATCCGCATGTTGGGCGGTGCCAGCCACGCGCACAAGGTCAACTTCTGCAAATTCACCAACGAGACGCGCAACACGTTTGAGGCGGCCGAAAGCGACAGCGGGCAGAAATACATCGCCGCGGTCAAAGGGGCCTGCGCGGGCGGCGGATACGAGCTGGCGCTGGCGTGCAATCACATCATGCTGACCGACGACAGTTCATCGGCGGTATCCCTGCCCGAGGTGCCGCTGCTGGCCGTGCTTCCCGGAACCGGTGGGCTGACGCGCGTCACCGACAAGCGCCGCGTGCGCCGCGATCTGGCGGATGTGTTCTGCTCGCTGGAGGAAGGCGTGAAAGGCAAGCGCGCCGTGCAATGGCGGCTGGTCGACGAGGTGATCCCGAATTCGAAGTTCGACGACACCGTGATCGAACGGGCAAAGGAATTCGCGGCGGCGTCAACCAAGCCGACCGGCTCCGGGATCGCGCTGACCCCGTTGACGCGCAGCTTTGGCGAAGACGGCTCGGTGCAGTATTCGCTGGTCGAGGTCGCGGTGGATCGCGCCGGGCGCAAGGCCACCATCACCATCTCGGGGCCCGATGGCGCCGTGCCGGCGTCGCTGGACGATCTGCACGCGCAGGGCGACCAGGGCTATATGCTACGCCTCGCGCGGGAACTGGACGACGCGATCCTGCACCTGCGCCTGAACGAGATGGAACTGGGTCTGCTGGTTCTGCGCACCCAGGGCGACCCGCAGGCGCTGCTGGCACACGAAGCCTTTTTGCTGGACAACAAGAGCGACTGGCTGGCCAACGAGATCCTGCAATACTGGAAACGCCTGCTGAAGCGGATCGACGTGACCTCGCGCAGCATGGTCGCGCTGGTCGAGCACGGCTCGTGTTTTGCAAGCGTTCTGGCGGAACTGCTGTGGTCGGTCGATCGCAGCTACATGATGGAAGACGCCTTTGACGGCGACAATCGCCCGATGGCCACCGTCACGCTGAGCGCCTCGAACTTTGGCCAGTATCCGATGGGCAACGGGTTGTCGCGGCTGGAAACCCGGTTCCTGGGCGAGCCCGAGACGCTCGACGCGCTGAAGGACCAGATCGGCACCCCGCTGGAAGCCGCCGAAGCTGAAGACGCGGGTCTGGTGACCTATATCCACGACGATATCGACTGGGACGACGAAATCCGAATCTTCATGGAAGAACGCGCCTCATTCAGTCCCGACGCGATGACCGGGATGGAGGCCAATCTGCGCTTTGCCGGGCCAGAGACGATGGAGACCCGGATCTTTGGCCGCCTGACCGCCTGGCAGAACTGG
>JAGRMK010000509.1 GCA_020441345.1 Paracoccaceae bacterium | reverse complement strand
CCATTCTCGGCATGGACGAACTGTCTGAGGACGACAAGCTGGCCGTGGCCCGCGCGCGGAAACTGGAACGCTTCCTGTCCCAGCCGTTCGACGTGGCCAAGGTGTTCACCGGCTCGGATGGTGTGCAGGTTCCGCTGGAAAAGACCATCGCCTCGTTCAAGGCGGTTGTGGCCGGTGAATACGACCACCTGCCCGAAGCGGCGTTCTACATGGTTGGCGACATCGACGAAGCCATCGCCAAGGCCGCCCGCCTCGCGGCCGCAGCCTGATCTGACAACAGGAGGCCCAGATGGCCGATACGATGCAGTTCGACCTCGTTTCGCCTGAGCGGATGCTTTTGTCCACCCAGGCCTCCGAGGTCCAGATCCCCGGCGCCGAGGGCGACCTCACGGCGATGGCAGGGCATTCCCCCGTCATCACCACGCTGCGTCCGGGCATCCTCAAGGTGATCAGCAACGGTCAGGCGACGGAATTCGCCGTGACCGGCGGCTTTGCCGAGATCTCGCCCGAGGGCGTGACGGTGATGGCCGAACGCTCGCTGCCCCGCGCCGAAATGACTGCCGAAGTCATGAAGGATTGGGTCGCCGAGGCCCGTGAAGTCCATACCAATGCGCACCCGACGGTGGCCGACGACGCGGCAAAGCTGCTGTCGGACATGGTCGCAATGGGCGGGCATATCGGCCTCGACTGAGGCCATGAGGCTTTGACAATCCACGCGCGCTGCAGGTGACTGCGGCGCGCTTTTTCGTGGCGCGGGATCATCAGGTTCCGCACCATTGCACGCACCACCGGGTATCTGCGCCGTTAGGTCAAAACGGGCCATTGTGATACACATCACCCGAGGCGTGTGAAAAACAGGGAGTGACCATGGCCGGTGACGATCCGCAATCAACGGCCAGGAAGGTTATCGAACTGCCTGCGGGGGGTGGACGGCGCTACGAAATGGGAAAGCTCACCGCCTTGTTCAAGGCAGACGAGGCTGAAACGGGTGCTGCCTACTGCGTCTCGGAATGGATCCTTGAGCCCGGTCAGCCCGGTGTCGGCGCCCATAGCCATGGGGCAAATGACGAGGTTTTCGTGGTCCTCGAAGGGCACCCCGAATTGCTGGTCGGCAAGGATTGGACATCTTTCGAGACGGGCGCGTTCATCCGAATCCCCGCCGGAGTGACGCATGATTTCCGCAATATGACGAAGCGACGCGCGCGGCTGTTGAACGTCTTCATTCCCGGCGGGTTCGAGAGCGACATGCCGAAAATCGTCGAGTGGTTCGCCAAGAATCCGTGACGCCGGCGGCTCAGGCCAGAGGGGTAAAGGCGTCGGCGGGCTGTTGGCGCGTCGGCCCGTGCCGGAAAAGAGGGCAGGGCGCTGCCTGCCCTTATCCGGTCGCCATGCAGCGTGTGTCGCTTACTTGCTTGGGTAGAGCCCTTCGTAGATCGGGGTCAGGGTTTCCATGTCGAACAGCGACGATACCGAGGTGCCGTTCCACGTGTTCAGGATCGCCTGGGCGAACA
>JAGRMK010000508.1 GCA_020441345.1 Paracoccaceae bacterium | reverse complement strand
AACGAGATCTATCAGTCGACGCCCTTCGACATGGACCTGATCGGCACCGAAGCCGCGGGTTGATCCCCGCCCCGCGCCCGACGGATCACGCCCCGGGCGCGGGTTCGGCCGTTGAGCCCCCAAGCATCGCGTCGATCAGCGCGGCGGCGCGCGCCGTCACGCGGTCCAGCCGCGCGATCAGGTCCGGCAAATCCTCCGCCGCCACCTCGCGCAGCACAAACGCACGCGCCCCTTCGCCCAAGGCTTCGGGGTCTGTCACCCGGTCGGCCAGAAGACGCAGCGCGCATTGCACGCGCCACAGCAGGCGATAGGCCTCCAGCAATGCCTGCTCCTGGTCTGTATCGATCAGGCCTGCGCGCCGCCCGGCCAGCACCTGCGCCTCGGTCCGGCGCGCGGTCGAGGCCGTTTGCAGCGCCAGCATCTGCGCCAGCAACTCGATGTCCTGCAAACGCCCTGGCCCGTCCTTGGCATCCAGCGCCCCCGCGCCGGGCTTGGCCGCGCGTAGCCGCGCACGCATGTCGGCGACATCCTGGCGCACCGAGGCACCGCCGGATTTCAGAGCCAGCAACGCACCGCGAAAGCTTTCGCATTCCGCGCCCAGTTCGGCCGACCCCGCCACCGCCCGCGCGCGGGTCAGGGCCAGATGCTCCCAGGTCCAGGCCTCGTCACGCTGATAGGCCTGGAACGATTCGATCGAGGTCGCGACCGGCCCCTGCCGCCCCGACGGACGCAGCCGCATGTCCACCTCATAGATCCGACCCTGCGCCATCGGCGCCGACAGTGCCGTCACCAGGGCCTGCGTCAACCGCGCGAAATACGGTCGCGCGGCCAAGGGGCGCGGCCCGTCCGACGACTCTTGGCCGGCCGCGTCATAGATCACGATCAAATCGAGATCCGAAGCCGCGTTCAACCGCCCCGCCCCCAACGAGCCCATGCCCAGAACCACGGCACCGCGCCCCGGTGCCGGGCCGTGCTTGCGGGCGAATTCGGCGCTGACATGGGGCCAGAGCGCGGCCAGCGTGGCGTCGGCCAGCCGAGCGTATTGGGTTGCCGCCTCGACCCCGTCGATCAGCCCGCGCAAGTGATGCACCCCGATGCGGAAATGCCATTCCTTGTGCCAGATCCGCGCCGCATCCAGACGTTGTTCGTAATCCTCTAGCGCGTCGAGCCGGGCATTCAGACCGGCCATCAAGTCCGGTTGCGCAGGCCAGGCGGCAAAGAAATCACCGCCGATCACCGCATCGAACACCGCGGCGTTGCGGGCCAGATACTGTCCCAGAACCGGCGCCGTGGTCAGGATATCGACAAGCAGGTCGATCAGAGTCGGATTGGCCTCGAACAGGGAAAACAGCTGCACTCCGGCGGGAAGCCCCGACAGAAAGGCGTCGAAGCCGACAATCGCCTCGTCGGGCAAGGGGGCTGCAAGCAGGCGCGTTACCAGGTCGGGCTGCAACCGGGTGAATACCTCTTGCGCACGGCTGGACCGCAACGCCGGATAGGACCGCCAGCCGCTGACGATGCTGCGCTGCTGATCCGTAAGATCCGGCATGGCCGTGGCGCCCGACGGGGCAAAGAAGTCCTCGGTCAGGGCGGCGACGGATTTCAGACGGTCCAGCAGATCCCGCCGCCAGCGGGCGGTATCCCCTTCGCCCATGAACCGGGCAAGACGGTCGAACCCGTCATTCGAGGTCGGCAACAACTGGGTTTGCGCGTCGTTGATCATTTGCAGCCGGTGCTCGACCTCGCGATGCGCGCGGTAGTGCAGGGTCAAATGGTCTGCGGTGTCGCGGGTGATCCACTCCTTGCCGGCCAGCGCCGCCAGCCCTCCCACCGTGTCACGCTGGCGCAGGTCCGGATCCCGCCCGCCCGAAATCAGCTGCCGGGTCTGGGTGAAGAACTCGATCTCGCGAATCCCGCCCTGCCCCAGTTTCATGTTGTGCCCTTCCAGCACCAGCGCCCCGCCCAGCCCCTTGTGTTCGCGGATCCGCAACCGCATGTCATGCGCATCCTGGATCGCCGCGTAATCCAGGTGCCGCCGCCAGACAAAGGGCCGCAGGTTCTCCATGAACCGCGCCCCCGCCGCCAGATCGCCCGCACAAGGCCGTGCCTTGATCCAGGCCGCGCGCTCCCATGTGCGACCGAGGCTTTCGTAATAGCGTTCGGCGGCATCCATAGAGATGCAGACCGGCGTCACCGAGGCATCGGGCCGCAACCGCAGATCGGTGCGGAACACATAGCCCTCGCCCGTGTGATCGTTCAACATCGCCGCCGCCTTGCGCGTGGCGCGAATGAAGGCCTGGCGCGCATCGTGCCAGTCGTCGGGGTCGAATTGGGTCTCGTCAAACAGGCAGATCAGGTCGATATCGGACGAATAATTCAATTCGCCCGCGCCCATCTTGCCCATCGCAAAGGCCACCATCCCGGCACCGGTTTCCTCGTCGCCGCGCTGCGCGCCTGGCAGTTTGCCGCGTCGGATTTCCTCGGCGAGATGGGTCGCCAGTGCGCGCTGCACAGCGGTATCGGCGAGCCGCGTCAACGCCTGCGTCACGGAGTCCAGCGGCCAGACGCCGCCCAGATCGGCCAGCGCGGCCAGCAATGCGATACGCCGCTTGGCTCGTCGCAGGGCGCTGCCGGTGGCGGCCGGGGCATCGGGCACCAGCGCCGCCAGTTCCGCCTCCAGCGCGTCCTCGGGCGCGCCGCTCAGCGCCGCGCGCAGCCAAACTTCCTCGCGCTCCATCAGGCCCTTTAGGAACGGACTGCACCCTGCCGTTCCGGCCAGCACGTCGCGCAGCTCCGGCGCGAGATCGGAAAACCGGGCCTGCGCCTCGGCGCTGGCGTCAAGGTCATGGGCAAGAGGCGTGCGGGTGAGTCGGCGCAGGAATTCGGTCATGACGCGATTGTCACGCTTGGCGCGCAAAGGTCAACGCGACAGCATCGCATGCCCGCGCCCTGACCGCACGGCAGGCGGCCGGATCGCCCCTTGCGTTTGCCTGTGCGCGTGCGACACTGACGCGATGGAGGATCTGACATGCGCAAATGGTTGAAACGGATCGGTCTTGGTCTTGTGGCTTTGCTCGTCGTGCTGGCGGCTCTGGCGATCTGGAAGCGTGAAGATCTGACGCGGCTGATGGCGGTCAACAGCCTGTTCGCCGAAGACCGGATCGTCAGCAATTTCTCGGCGATGAACAGCATGTTCCTGACAGCGCCGATGGATGGCGGCGAGACCGTCGCACTGTCCGTCGGGGCTCCGATCGCGCTGCCCAACGACTATGCCGACTGGGTGTCAGACCGCCGTGTGACGGCGGTCGTGGTACTCAGCGGCGGCGAACTGGTGCACGAGGCTTATTATCTGGGCACCACGCAGGACGATCTGCGGGTCTCGTGGTCGGTCGCCAAAAGCGTGCTGTCGCTCTTGCTGGGTCAGTTGCACGACGACGGG
>JAGRMK010000507.1:1786-1938 GCA_020441345.1 Paracoccaceae bacterium | reverse complement strand
TTCACCGACCGTTCGCTCAATCACATGTCCGCCCGGTTCCAGCAGGTGATGCGCGATGTCTCGGGCCTGTTGAAAGAGGTCTACAACGGTACCGCCGTGGCGCTGATCCCCGGTGGCGGCACCTATGCGATGGAATCGGTCGCGCGGCAGTT
>JAGRMK010000507.1:0-1721 GCA_020441345.1 Paracoccaceae bacterium | reverse complement strand
CTGCCCGAGGGCGAGACCGTGCTCAAGGCCCGACCAAGCGGCAACGGCGCGGCGCAGCCCTTCGCCCCTGCCCCGATCGAGGACGTGGTCGCCAGGATCCACGAAACCCAGCCCGCCGCCGTTTTCGCCCCGCATGTGGAAACCTCGGCCGGCCTGATCCTGCCGGACGCCTATATTCGCACAATGGCCGAAGCCGCGCATGAGGTCGGCGCGCTGATGGTGCTGGACTGCATCGCCTCGGGTTGTGCCTGGGTGGACATGGCGGCGCTTGGCGTCGATGTGCTGATCTCCGCCCCGCAAAAAGGCTGGAGCGCCTCGCCCAGTGCCGGGATCGTGGTCATGGGGCCGCGCGCCGAAGACCGGCTGGCCGCCACCACATCGGACAGTTTTGCGCTGGATCTCAAGAAATGGCGCGCGATCATGAAAGCCTATGAGGACGGCGGCCACGCCTATCACGCGACGATGCCGACCGACGCGCTGGTCGGGTTCCGCGATGCGATGTTCGAAACCCGCGACATGGGCTTCGACGCCGCCCGGACCGCCCAGTTCGCGCTGGGAGACGGCGCGCGCGCGCTCTTGGCCAGCAAGGGTCACAAGCCCATTGCCGCCGAGGGGTTCGGGGCGCCGGGCGTCGTGGTCTGCTTTACCGATCGTGCCGATCTGCAAAGCGGATCCGCCTTTGCCAAGGCCGGGTTCCAGATCGCCGCGGGCGTGCCGCTAATGGTCGATGAAGGGCCAGACTTCCGCACTTTCCGCATCGGGCTGTTCGGACTCGACAAGCTCAAGGATGTGCCTGGCACCCTGGCCCGGCTTCAGGCCGCGCTCGACGCCGTCGCCTGAATTGCGTCTGTTTGCCCTGACCGTGCTGGTGATGGTGGCGTTTGCCGCCAATTCGCTGCTGAACCGCGCCGCGGTCGGCACCGGGGCTATCGACGCCATGCCCTTCGCGCTGATCCGTGTTGTCGCGGGGGCGCTGGTGCTGGCGCTTTTGGCGCGCACCCGGCCGCAGCGCGCGAACATTGGCCCCGCGCTGGCTCTGAGCCTCTATCTGCTGGGGTTCTCGCTGGCTTATCTGGCGCTGGACGCCGGGGTCGGGGCGCTGATCCTGTTCGCCGGGGTTCAGGTGACGATGCTGGCCGGCGCGCTTGTCAGTGGCGAACGGCCGCCGCTACGCCGCTTTCTGGGTGCCTTTATCGCGCTGATCGGGCTGGCGCTGCTGCTCTGGCCCGGCGCCCAGGGAGCGCCAGCCCTTGTGCCCTCGCTGTTCATGGCGGCGGCGGCGCTGGGCTGGGGGCTCTATTCGCTGGCTGGCCGCAAGGCGGGCAATCCACTCCGCGCAACCGCTGCCAATTTCCTGCTGGCGGCACCCATCGTGGCGTTGGCCACCCTGCCCTATGGCTGGGGCAATCCCAGAGCATCCGGGCTTGTGCTGGCCTGTGTCTCGGGCGCGGTGACATCGGGGCTGGGCTATGCGCTGTGGTATCGGATCCTGCCTGCGTTGGGCGCAGCCCGCGCCGCCGTTGCACAATTGACGGTGCCGGTGATCGCCATGGCCGCCGGGATCCTGCTGCTGGGCGAACAGATCAACGCGGGAACCGCCGTGGCCTCGGCGGTGGTGCTTGGCGGTGTGGCTCTGGCGACGCTGCCAAGCCGTCAGCAAACGCAGCGCCCGTGCAAAGAAACCTGATGGGAAAACTGGTCGGGGCGATAGGATTCGAACC
>JAGRMK010000005.1 GCA_020441345.1 Paracoccaceae bacterium | reverse complement strand
TGCAGCCACTGCGACCCTTGCTCTTGACCGGGGTGGTCAACAGCGATCGGCATGAAGGTAAAGCCCAGACGCTCGGACAGGATTTCCAGCGTGCGGATCGGCTCGCGGCCATAGGCCGAGTTGTGGTAGACGAGAACGATCTTCTTGCCTTCCAGCGAACCATCGTTCTGCGCAAGCAGGTGGTTGATCGCCACCGATGCACCGTCCCAGTAGTTCGCCGGATAGTTGAACACCCAGTTGAACACGTTGCCATTCATCGCCGAGGTCCGGCCATAGCCCATCGTGTGCAGCGGGATGCCGTCTTCGGTGACGCGGGGGATCAGCTGATAGGTGATCCCAGTCGACAGCGGCTGAATGACCAGCGGGTTGTCGCCGCGGATCGATTCGTAGCATTCCACGCCGCGCTCGGTGTTATAGGCCGTCTCGCATTCGCTGATGCGGATCGGCAGGCCACCGATGCCGCCATCGCGCTCGTTGATCAGGGTCAGATAATCCTGGTAGCCATCGGCAAACGGAATGCCGCCCGGTGCATAGGCGCCGGTCCGATAGCTCAGCATCGGAAAGTGCAGGTCCTGTGCCAGGGCCGGGGCCGCGACGCTCAGGGCCGCCGCGATACCCGCGGCCAGTTTCATCATCTTCATTGGTTTCTCCTCCCAGTCGATGATCGTAAAATCCTCTCGCCTGCCCCGCTCAGTGCGGGAAAGGCCAAAGACGCAGTTTGTCCTTGATCGTGCGCCACAGGGCAGCCATGCCATGCGGCTCGACGATCAGCACGACGATGATCAGCGCACCGATCACCATGATCTCAAGGTGACGGGCCAGATCGGCCGGCCAGCCCAGTGTATCCACAAGCAGCAGCTTGAGCAAAATCGGCAGCGCGACAAGGAATGCCGCCCCCAGGAACGACCCGAGGATCGAGCCCAGTCCGCCGATGATGACCATGAACAGCACCAGGAACGACTTGTTGATGCCAAAGACTTCGCTGGCCTCGGCGGCGCCCAGGTAGACACCGAACATCAGTGCCCCGGCGACGCCGACAAAGAACGATGATACGGCAAACGCGGTCAGCTTGGCGATCAGCGGGTTCACACCGATGATTTCGGCCGCAATATCCATGTCACGGATCGACATCCAGGTGCGGCCCACGGTGCCGCGCGTCAGGTTGCGCGCCAGCCAGGCCATGAACACCACGAACACCAGGCAGGTCATGTAGACGGCGACCGAACTCGCGGCGGCACCCGATACGACCACGCCGAACACCGAACGCTCGGGCATCGCGATCTGGCCGGTGGGCGAGTGGTTGAAGAACCAGCCAACCCGCGTGAACATCCAGATCAGGAAGAACTGCGCCGCCAGCGTCGCCACCGCCAGGTAGAACCCCTTGATCTTCAGCGACGGCAGGCCGAACAGCACGCCGACCCCTGCCGTGATCAGCCCCGACAGGATGAACACGATGTAGAGGTTCATCTCAGGGAAGGCCATCGTCAGCTTGAAGGTCGCATAGGCGCCGACCGCCATGAAGGCGCCGGTCCCCAGGCTGAGCTGGCCGCAATAGCCAATCAGGATGTTCAGACCCAGCGCCGCGATCACGTAGATCAGCAGCGGAATGATCACCGAATTCGCCCAGTAGTCGTTCAGAAGGAACGGCACGACAAGGAAGGCGAAGCCCAAAGCGGCCCAATAGGCGTAGCGGTCGCCCCGGATCGGAAAGGTCTGGTTGTCGCTGGAATAGGACGATTTGAAATCGCCTGCTTCACGGTAAAGCATGGTATCAGACCCTCTCGATGATCTTTTCGCCGAACAGACCCTGCGGGCGGAACAGCAGGAAGGCGAGCGCAAGCATATAGGCAAACCAGTTTTCGGTTGCGCCGCCGATGATCGGTTGCATGAAGAAATCGAACAGTTTCTCGCCGATGCCGATCAGCAACCCGCCGACAATGGCCCCGGGGATCGACGTGAACCCGCCCAGAATAAGCACCGGCAAGGCTTTCAGCGCGATCAGCGACAGTGAGAACTGCACCCCGGATTTCGAGCCCCACATGATCCCCGCGACCAGCGCCACGATCCCCGCGATCGACCAGGTCAGCACCCAGATGAACCGCAGCGAGATCCCGACTGACAGCGCGGCCTGGTGGTCATCGGCCACCGCGCGCAGCGCTCGGCCCTGCTTGGTGTATTGCGAGAAGATCACCAGCGCAGTCACCAGAATCGCCGCGATGACCAGCGCGTAAAGGTTCAGCGTGTCGATGTAGAAGCCATAGAAATTATCGTTGCCAAGGCCCAGCCACTGGGTGTTTTCCTCGAACCAGATGTTGCCACCCTGCGGCAGACCGACATCCAGGCGCTTGACCTCGGCGCCCCACATGATGTCGCCCAGACCTTCGAGGAAATACGCCAGCCCGATCGTCGCCATGAACAGGA